>JAVFAG010000009.1:0-51653 GCA_034002585.1 Paludibacter sp. | reverse complement strand
TTGAGCTTAGAGATGATTTATATTTGGAAAGGGCTACGTTGTATAATCAAACCGGTCAATATGAAAAAGCCATGGAATTGATTGATGCGCGGAAGTTTCATCCCTGGGAAGGTGGAGAAGGCAAAGTGCCGGCACAATATCAGCTTTGTCGCGTTGAACTGGCAAAAGAATATATCAGCAAAGGGAAATATGAACATGCTATTGAGTTGTTGAAAGCATGTTTAATCTATCCTCACAATCTTGGAGAAGGCAAATTGTCCGGTGCGCAGGAAAATGACTTTAATTACTGGCTGGGCATTGCTTATGAAGCCCTGGGTGATATAGATAAAGCGAATATGTACTGGGAACTTGCCAAAGATGGTATCCAGGAGCCTGCTGCAGCGATTTTCTATAATGATCAGAAACCGGATAAGATTTTCTATCAGGGGATGGCTTTACTTAAACTCAAACGTTTTGAGGAAGCTGATGGTCGTTTTGAAAGGCTGATTGCGTATGGAAAGAAACACCTCAATGATAAAATCAAGATGGATTATTTCGCTGTTTCTTTACCCGATTTGTTGATTTGGGAGGATGACCTGACATTCCGGAACCGGATACATTGTTTGTATCTACAGGGACTTGGTTATCTTGGAAAAACAAATGCTGAAAAATCCATCCAGATGTTGTCTGAAGCAGCCAAATTGGATGTAAATCATCAGGGGGTGCAACAGCATTTGAGAATGGCAGGTTCAGTGAATGCTTTTGTTAAAATGTAAAAAGAAATTGTTCAGGGCGGATTATTGAAAAAATGCAGAAATCCGCCCTGAACAATTTCTTAAATATCTTTTATCTTCAGCGGATTGTAACTGTCGATATCATCGTCGTACACATCGGTTTCTTCGCGCTGCTTCACTTTCTTCACTATGTAATTGGTAAGGGGCAGTACCAATATTTCGTAGCCTGTTTTCATGGCAGTTTGTGTGAGTAACAGAATGACTAAATCGTTGTTGGGAATCACTCCGTAAAAGGCCAAAAAGAAAAATACCAACGAGTCGGCACCTTCTCCGGCTAAAGTGGATAAAACGGCTCGCACTGAGAAGTTACGCCCTTTTTGCATGATTTTCATCTTGCTCATCACATAGGCATTGAGAAACGAACCTACCAGGAAAGCCGCAAAACTGGCTAAGGTGATACGTAGGGTATTCCCCAGTACCAAATCGAAGGCCTCACCGTGAGTAAAGTTTTCTGAACCGGGCACCCAGATGCTTAACCTGAAAATAGCCACAGCCAGAAAATTCATCAAAAACCCGTACCAGATGATGAGCCGGGCCTTTCGGTAGCCCCACACTTCGGCAATGAGGTCGTTTACAATGTAGGAAATCGGGAAAATGAGCAAACCGGCCGTAGCCTCGATAGGCCCCAGCTGAATTAATTTTTGCTCGATGATGTTAGCGGTAATCAGGCAGACCGTAAACAGCAGGCCTGCCACCATAAAGGCGACGGAAACTTGTCTTTTCATAAACTCTTGTTTTTTTAACGTGGTGTTCAAGCACACGTGGTTTCACGGCACTATGCCGGGAATTCAGGGCACAAAAGTAATAAAAAAGATTGATTTATTAATCTTTCAGACAGCCAACAGGTACAACCAGCACACCATCGGATCGTTGGTATGCAACGTTCCCACCGGTAAGAATCATTAAGAATGAAGGCTCATTCATCTTTTCAGTATTTATTGTCTGTTTCAGTTTAAGTAGATTTTGTGCAGCTTCATCCTGTTGGGAATTACCCAGCTTCACTTCAACTGCAGCCCACCGCCCATCCCGCAATTTTATAATGAGATCGGCCTCTAGACCATTTTTATCGCGGTAATGAAATACGTCGCCATCAAGGGCCTGGACATAGATGCGCATGTCACGCGTACAAAGTGATTCAAACAGAAATCCGAAGGTTTTAAAATCATTCAATATCCCTTTTGCGTCGGTTCTTAATGCTGCCGTAGCAATAGAAGGGTCAATAAATTGTCGTTTGTTGGAAGTTCGTATAGCAGTTTTAGACCGTAATGATGGCTGCCAGGCAGGAACATCTTCGATTACAAAAATGCGTTGAAGTGCATTGATGTAGCCATTCAACGTTTTGTCAGAAATCCGGTAGTGATTGACCTGCATATCCTCCATAATGGTTTGAGCAGTTGCCTGGGTTGAGATGTACCGGGATAAGGACTGGAGAAGCAAGCGCACTTTTTCAGGGTCCTTTGTCACTCCGTCGGTTTGATTTACATCGAGTTGAATTACCGATTCAAGGTAGTTGATGGCTACACGTGAGCTGGATAGTTTTGAGGCTACAGTTGCTGGCCATCCTCCTCTGCAAATGGCTGTCGCAATCTGTTCTATGCTTAGAGTTGATTGTGAAGCTACTGTTGTTGTTCCTTCAAACAAACTGCGTAAGCTCACTGTACCATTCGATTCTCCCGACTCGAACAAGCTCATTGGACGCATAAGTACACGCGAAATTCTACCTGTGCCCGAATGTGCTACCAGATTGTCGGCAGGTGTTACCGATCCGGTAAGTATAAACTGTCCTGTTTGGTTGCGACGATCCACAGCAAAACGAACAGCATCCCACAGTACAGGAGCCATTTGCCATTCATCAATTAATAGTGGTGGTTTTTTCTCAAGAAGGAGTGAAGGTTGAGTATCAGCCAAAGCCACATAGCCGGGTCCTACATCCGGATCCTGCATATATATTACGCTCTCAGCCATTTGCAGTGCCGACATGGTTTTACCGCACCACTTTGGACCTTCAATCAGCACTGCTCCGGTGGTGTCAAGTTGTTCCTTTAAAAGTTTGTCGCTGATGCGGGGAAAATAATATCTGTTTTTCATATGCAGTATAATTTATGCAAATGTATTAATAATAAATTAATTACGCAACTAATTCCGGATTTTGGCGGTGTTTTACTCCGGAATTTGGCGGTATTTTACTCCGGAATTTGGCGAATCACTTTAACTCAAATTGCTGTCGCCGGTATAAACACAATCTTTTAAAAAAATACAAAATGATTTGCATTTTAGCTTTCGATCTTGTACATTTGCAACGATCTAAACAATAATTATTTATGAAAAACGATATCTATGCCTGAGATTAGTAGGTTTTATGGATTGATTGTATATATGTATTATAATGAGCTAATTACTATATGGGAGACTAAACAGTTTCATAAAGTTAAACCCCTTTCGTAATGTTGAGAATAACTGAAATACTAAAATTTGATCACTTTACTGTTACCTGCCTCTTTAATACCGGTGAAGTTAAAGCATTGAACCTTCATTCGGTGCTTATTAATCAAATCCATTTGAAGGGTGTTTCCCGGTTGTTAAATGAAGAACGTTTACATCAGGCTAAAGTAGGTTCTATGGGAGAACTGGTGTGGCCGTCGGTTGTAGGGTCCGACAACGATGATGCTGCGAGCTGGGATTACGATATTTCACCGGAGTATTTTTATCACCACGCAGAAAGTATCTGAAATTTAAAGTCCACCTGCAGCATCAAGCCTTTTTCCCTGAAAGTCGTATCACTCCGCTACCACCTTATTCGGATTCACCCCCACGCTTTTGAGGCAGTATTTTAGTTTGCCGTCGACTGAAAAGCAAAGTACATCGCCGCGGGTGCTGAATCCAAAGGGTGTGTCAACTAAGAAAATATCGCCGCTGTGCGGATGTGCGGAAATGCCGTAGGGAATGCGCACCGGTGTTGCGTCGGTGATGAAATTATTGGTGAGCACTTGGCCGGTTCGGCTGTCGTATTGCTGAAAATCGTTACTACCTGTTGTGAAATTGTAACTGTACATCCACAGGGTGTCGTTTCGTAAGGTAAAGTTCAACGGGTGAAGCCCTTCCACTTCTTCCTGATAAGTATCGGTGGCTGTGTCGATGCGGTGAAGCCGGTAGCCCTGTGCGCCGTAGTTTCCGCGGGTTACCACAAACAATTGCCCGCGGCTGTTGGCTTTCAGGGTATAAGGATTGTCGCCAACATTTATTTTTTTTATTTCCCTGAAAGTCAAAGGATCGATTACCGAAACTGTGCTGTCATAGGCTGGATTGCTTAATCCTCCTGAATTTGATACGTAAAGTTTACTATTGGCAACTGTAATCCCATCGGGATTGCGACCAGCTGTGGTGATTCTCGTAACCTTAAGGCTTGTTGTATCAATTTCGGCAACGGTATTGTCAAACGAACATACATAAGCAAATCCCTTGTGGAAAGTAATGTAGCGGGGTTCGCGCGAACGACCGGCTTCATTTTTTATCTCAATCTGCTGTAGCGACCTTCCGCTTAACTTATCCACTACCTCGATGATGCCTGCTGTATTCATAACGATGTAGAGTTTGTTGCCGTAAACGCCCAAATCATTAGCTGTATCACCTAATTTACGTTGATTAATCACGCCAAACCAGTCGAGTGCAATGGTTTTGGTCTCAAAATCGTAACAGGCGAGATGACTGTTGTTGCCTGAATACAGCCCTTCAGAAAGAATGTACAACCGTCCGCTGTCTTCGCCGTACGGAACTTCCCCAACAGGCACCGCTTTGTCGGTCATGTCGTCGCAGGCTGAAATCAAAAGGATAATCAGCAGGATTGGAAGTTTGAGAATGCTATGAAGAGTGTGAACAGTCATGTTGTTGATTAATTTGTTGCTGTGAATGAAATTGGTGTTTGGGATTGCTCTGTGTTTCGTTAGTTGATGACTCCTGATTTTAAAGTTTATAATTCAGTGCAATACGAAAACTCCGCCCCGGCATCGGATACCATCTCACAATAGCGTATTGCTCATTGAAAAGATTATTCACTTCTAACCGTGCATTCAGGTTGGAAAATTTTCTGCTTAATGATATTCCCTGATCGCTATACCCCGGCATGCGGTTTTCAGCGTAATTTTCTCCCGTAGCATAGCGTTTCCCCGACCATACTGCACTATAAGCTAATTCGGCCCAGGGCGTGGTAAGCGCTGCCCGTGCCGATCCTGAAACACGGGGTGTGTACGCTATCTGATGCAGGTAAGTGCCCGATTCGGGGTCGGTGATATCGAGCGCCTGCTGGTAACTGTAGGTGCCGCTTGCCACAAGCGAAAAACCATCACCAAGCACAAAACTGCTTTCTATTGAAATGTCGGCACCGGTAATGGAAACTTCACCCAGATTTACCATGCTCCAAACGAAGATGTTTTTGGTGGGCAGGGCGATGATTTTATCGTGAACGCGGTTGTGGAAAAAGTCGGCTGTGACCGAAAGGTGGGGCAGCCACATAAAAGCTGTGGTTTTGCCGGTGCTTTCGTTTGCTTTAACCGAAAATATGTGCGCTTCCTGAACTTTTTTATCACGCGTTATTACTCTTGCTTCCTTTTCTCTGTTGAATGTCGTGCAGCTTCTTTTTGCTGTTTTTACTCCTGAAGTTGTCCACGTAACACCTGCATTCCACTGATCTGTAATTTCGGGTCGCAAGCCTGCATTTCCCACCCGGGCATAGTACAAATCGTTGAACGTGGGTATCCGGAATATGTTTTTATAGAATGCGCGCAGTCGTATATCGTAGGATGAAAAAGGTTTCCAGCTTATACTGGCATAGGGCGAAAGCCGGTGACGGGGTACAGCGGCAGTGCCCACACGTACCTGCTCCCACACCGCTGTAGAAAACACACTTGCTGTGGCCAACAGTTGTTCGTTTACGTATTTACCCGCCACTACATTTAAAAAAGAAAATCGGGTGGGGCGGGCAAAGTCGCGCGTTAAAAGCTCATTTTCAAATAAAGCATCCATGCTTCCCACAATTCCATCCGATGAGAATGAAAGCGATAAGCCCGGCAGTGCACGGTACAATAAAGCCAGCGAACTGTAGGTTTCCTGTTGGGTGTAACGGCTTTCCTGTCGGCCATCGGTATTGAGGTAGGCAGTATCGGCATAATGCAGGAATCCGCGGTGGTAGTTGCCGTTCCATTGCAGCGACCAGAGTGGATTGAAATTGCGGCTGTAATGCGCACGGGTAAAGAAGGTGCGGTCGGAGAGGCGCTGGGTCGAGAAATTTTCGGTGGCATACAGGATGGTTGCGCCGGGAAGTCCGCGATCGGCCTGGTAATAGTAGAACTTTAGCCAGGCTGTTTCCTGTATCGAAATCCGGGCATGTAGCGATGCTTCTGCCCTGAAATTTTGAACATCTGAATTGATGCGGGTTTCGGTAGTGTAATCGCCCTGGCCTGAAGGATGATAATACAACTTGTAGGGGTAGCGGCCGTGGGCTTTCAGCCATTCTAAACTTACCGAAGTGGCAAAATTAGAATTCAGCTTTCGACTGTAAAATAAGGATGGATTAAGCAGGCCAAACGATCCGGTCTTGAAGGAAACAAATCCTTGCGAATCGTTTTCTAATGGATTGCGGCTGCGGATGTTCAGGGTAGCTGCCGAGCCAAACTGCCTCGCCGGCTGAAAAATCTGATCACTTTGTCCGTTGTGCAAACTCAGCGCCTCCACATTATCTAATGAAAAGCGTCCGATATCCATTTGTCCGGTCTGGTTGTCGTTCACTAATATTCCATCGTAACTTACGGCAGTGTGTGCAGCGCCCAGACTCCGCACCGACACGGTTTTCAGTCCACCAATGCCTCCGTAATCCTTCACTGTTACCCCCGAAAAAAATTTCACCGCATCGGATACCTGAAGTGCATTGAGCTGCTGCAGTTGTTTAGATGATAAGAGCTGGAAAGGCGCTGAGGCCCGCAGTTCCGACGAGCGGTACTGTTCGGTTATCGTAATTTCGCCAATAGTATACACACGGGTGGTATCGGGCCTCTCCACCACCGGCCGCGCCCCGACCAGGAATGAAAATCCAATAAAAGAAAGAAAAATGAACAGGCGTGAATGCATACGATACAAAACAGGCAGTTAACGGATAACTGCCTGCAAAGATACGAAATTTAATGATAAATGATTATTGGGTGCGGTTGACAGACGATTCATGTTTAAAGAATAGTGTTCTGTTACAAACCTTTCTTAAATGTAAATTACGTTTATAATAGCACCCATTGACTTTTAAACATTAAAACAGCTCTTTCTCCGTCCAGCTTCCCAAAAGTTTATACTTCGTGTACAGCTCCAGGTATTTTTTGTGGTTGTCGGCATTGGGGATGTATTCGTGCGAAAAGCCCTGACCCATCACTTTCTGAGCATCTTCGACCTTTGAATAAATTCCGGCAGCCACTGCAGCAAACATGGCAGTGCCCAGCGCACAGGCCTGTTCGGCTTTAGCTACTTTAATCGGCATGTTCAGCACATCGGCAAGGGTTTGCATCACAAAAGGTGACTTTTGTGAAATACCACCAATGCCTATAATCTCGCGGATTTCAATGCCGTTTTCAATGAAGCGGTCGACAATCGCTTTCGAACCATAGGCAGTCGCTTCTACTAATGCCCTGAAAATAAGTGGTGCTGAACTGCCAAGTGTCAGACCGGTCAGTGTTCCCTTCACGAGCTGATTCGCATCGGGCGTACGGCGGCCGTTCATCCAATCGGTAGCCAGAATGGTTGATTCGCTAACCGGTACGTTAGCTGCTTCAACCGATAAGGCAGGGATGATCTGATCCAGGGTTTCATCGATTAGTTTTTGCCTGGTTGCTTCATCTATAAGAGTGGTTTTAGCTAAAATATTTTCTACCGGCCATGCCAAAACCCGTTTAAACCAGGCATAAATATCACCAAAGGCCGATTGCCCGGCTTCGAGACCTACCATGCCCGGAATCACCGAACCATCGACCTGTCCGCAGATGCCGGGTATCAGCTTGTCACCCATTTCCTCGTACCCCGACACCATAATGTCGCAGGTCGATGTACCGATAATGCGCACCAATGCTCCGGGTTTCACTTCAGCCCCAACAGCTCCCATGTGTGCATCGAAGGCTCCGACGGCAACGGCTACCTGAGACGTTAGACCCAGCCGTTCAGCCCATTCGGGAGTCAGATGACCCACTTTGGTGTCGCTGGCACAGGTTTCGGTGTACAAACGTTCGCGGAATCCGGCCAATACCGGGTCGAGGGCCACGAGGAATTCTTCGGAGGGAAGTCCGCCCCACTGTTCTAACCACATCGCCTTATGTCCTGATGCACAACGACTGCGGTACATATTCTCCGGCTTACCGGTTCCCGTAAGTAATGCGGGCATCCAGTCGCAATGTTCCACTATCGAATAGGCTGCTTCGCGCACCTTCGGGTCGGCCCGTAACACATGCAAGGCCTTGGCCCAAAACCATTCAGAGGAATATATTCCGCCTTCGTAAGATGTGTAATCGGTACTCCATTTTGCAGCTAAATCGTTGATCTCCTGCGCTTCTTTGATAGCTGTGTGGTCTTTCCACAATACAAACATCGCATTGGGATTTTCAGCAAATTCAGGCAGCATCGAGAGGGGAGTGCCATTTTTATCGGTAAAAACAGGGGTGCTACCGGTTGTGTCGAAAGCTATTCCGACCACTTTTTCAGCAGTTCCTGCCGGACATTTGCCCAATGCATCCTTTACCGTATATTCCAGTACTTCGATATAATCGAGAGGATGCTGACGGTATTGATTCAAAACCGGGTTGCAGTAGTTACCTTCCATCCAGCGGGGATAATATTGTACCGACGAAGCCATTTCTTCGCCTGTTTCGGCGTTGACTACCACCGCCCGGGCCGAGTCGCTGCCATAATCGAGACCTATTACGTACTTGCTCATTTTTCTAAAAGTAAAAAAGTATGATGAAAATCCGCCCGCTTCCCATCCATTATCGGACATTGCCACGGGCGGAAAACTAATTTAGCGAAGCGCCTTGTTCATGAAGTAATACACTTCATTATTCCGCATGTCCTGTTTGAAATTTCGAATCGTGGTATCTTTATCGATGACTAACAATTCGATATCCGCAATTTCGGCGAAATCTTCCATGTGCTCCACTGTTAATGCATACGAAAAGCTTGAGTGATGCGTACCTCCGGCTAAAATCCACGCGCCGGCACCGACTTCAAGGTTTGGTTCAGGAATCCATAGGGCACAGGCCACCGGAAGTTTAGGCAGGGCTTTCGGTTTAATCACATCTACCTTGTTAACAATCATGCGGAAACGGTTGCCCATGTCCACAATGGTTGCTGCTATACCATCGCCTTCGTGACCCTGGAAAACCAATCGGGCACAGGTGCCTGAATCGCCAATGCCGAGGTAATGCACTTCAACGCGGGGTTTTTTAGCTGCAATATCGGGATTAATTTCGAGCATATGCGCTTGTAGGATGGAACTTTTCGAGCCATCAAAATTCAGCGTGTAGTCTTCGAGGAAGGAACTTCCGCCTTTCAATCCCTGGCCCATCACCCACATTGTGCGAACCAAAGCAGCTGTTTTCCAGTCGCCCTCGGCACCAAATCCATAGCCTTCAGCCATTAATCGCTGAGTGGCAAAACCCATCAGCTGGTTCATGCCTTCGAGTTCGTCGAAGCTGGTGGTAAAGGCTTTAGCTCCCTTTTTCTCTAAGAACTGACGAAGACCTATTTCCTGCGCGGCAGCATCCCGGACGTAGCTGTGCAATTCTGCACCCGGTTTGCAATTATCAGCAAAATCGTAAATTTGCAGGTATTCATCAACTAAAGCATCAATTTCGGCTTCTGTAACTTCATTTACGAAAGGAACTAATTTAGCAATCGGGGCATTATCCACATGGTAGCCCAGACGAATTTCGGCTTCCACCTTATCGCCATCGGTTACAGCCACATTGTTCATGTTGTCGCCAAAGCGGATGATGCGCATATTCTGAGCATCGGCCCAGCCCGCCGAAACGCGCATCCAGGTAGCAATTTTTGCATGTGTGTCTTTATCCTTCCAGTAACCAACCACCACCTTGCGGGGTTTACGCAGTCGGCTGGTGATAAATCCAAACTCGCGATCGCCGTGGGCTGACTGGTTCAGGTTCATAAAATCCATGTCGATTTCGTCCCATGGAATGGTTTCGTTGTACTGTGTGTGAAGGTGGAGCAATGGTTTTTTATAATCCATCAGACCATGTATCCACATCTTCGCTGGAGAAAAAGTATGCATCCAGGTAATCATTCCGATGCATTTCGGGTCACCGTTGGCTGAGCGCATAATTTCGGAAATTTCAACCGATGAATTAGCTGTGCCTTTATAAACGACTTTTACAGGAAGGTTGCCTGAATCGTTCAACCCTTTTACCATCTCATTCGAATGAGCATCCACTTTCACGACTGCATCGCCCCCGTAGAGCAATTGAGCTCCGGTAATAAACCAAACTTCGTAATTTTCAAATCCTTTTGTCATATCTGTATATCATTTAATTGTTTATCATTCAAACGCATATGCACGCATTAGTCATTAGAAAGATTTTGCCCGTAATAAGCATTCGGTCCGTGTTTCCTTAAAAAATGCTTTCGTATAAGATGTGGATTCATTTTGAGTTCCGGATTCATAGAAAAAGCAATATGTGCCATCTTAGCACATTGTTCCATCACCACGGCATTGTGCACCGCATCTTCGGCATCTTTTCCCCAGGAAAAAGGTCCGTGGTTGCACACCAAAACGCCCGGAACATGGACCGGATTCAGTTCGTGAAACCGCTCTATAATGACATTTCCGGTCTCTTCCTCATAATTACCTTCCACTTCCTGCTGCGTCATCATCCTCGTGCAGGGGATATCCTGCGAAAAATAATCGGCATGGGTTGTCCCGATATTCGGCAAATCGATGCAGGCTTGTGCCCATGCAGTAGCGTAGGTGGAATGGGTATGTACGATACCCCCGATCTCAGGAAAGGCCTTGTAGAGCGCTAAATGTGTCATCGTGTCAGAAGATGGTTTCAATGCACCTTCTACAGTTCGTCCATCCAAGTCGACCACCACCATGTGTTCGGCCCTCATTTCCTCATAACTAACCCCCGAAGGTTTTATCACTATCAAGCCCTTTTCCCGGTCGATAGCGCTTGCATTGCCCCAGGTGAAAATGACTAAGCCGTGTTTTACCAAATCGATATTGGCTTGAAATACAAGTTCTTTTAAAGCTTCTAACATACTCTGCGTGTTATAAGTGTGTATATTACACTTAAAATAATGTACAAAAGTAGGCATATTAATTTAAACCGAATGTAACGAAAATTATGTTTTACAACATATGTAGTGTATTTTGTACACTTAATGTTTTGTGGTTCATAAATTTTAAATACTTTTGACCCCTGAATGGAGAAAAATAGTTTTTCTAAAAAGTAAGGATTACGAATTTAAAGCCGGGAAATGAACAAAATTGTATGGGCAGTTGCCGCCCTTGTCCTGTTAGTGCAGGCATGCAACACAAAAGAAGAAAGAACCTTGTCGGGATTGTTAAAGTCTGATTTTCAAACCATAATCAACGAAAGCGACACAATTGATTTATGGATATTGAAGAATAAGGCAGGCGTCGAAGTAACTATCACGAATTACGGAGCACGCATAGTGTCGGTAATGGTTCCCGATAAAATGGGTGTTATGCAGGACGTAGTGTTGGGTTACGACTCAATTAATGATTACCTGAACAATCCTGGTGATTTTGGAGCAACCATAGGTCGATATGCTAATCGTATTAATCAGGGTAGATTTATACTTAACGGAGATACGATTCAACTTCCCCGGAATAATTTCGGACATTGTCTGCATGGGGGCCCTGAGGGTTGGCAATACAAGGTTTTTAAGCAGGTTCGACAATCCGATGCCACTTCTGTTGAGATGACGTTGATTTCTCCTGATGGGGATATGAATTTCCCTGGTACAGTAATCGCAACGGTTTACTTCCGGTTAACCGACGACAATGCAATCGACATTCATTATAAAGCTACTACTGATAAGGCAACCATCATTAACATGTGTAACCATTCGTATTTTAATTTGTCGGGTAATCCTGTAAATGCAGTGACCGATCATCTATTATACGTAAATGCCGGTAGATATACGCCCGTCGATAGCACATTTATGACAACAGGAGCCATAGATTCAGTTAAAAACACGCCCATGGATTTTACTCAGGTGAAACCAATTGGTGCTGAAATTAACAACTATGATTTCATTCAGCTAAAAAATGGAAATGGGTACGATCATAATTATGTTCTCGATAATGAGCAGGATATTGCTCGGGTTGCTGCCCGCCTGATGTCGCCGGTTACGGGTATAGTGATGGAAGTGTTTACCAATGAACCCGGATTGCAGGTCTATAGCGGTAACTTTTTAGACGGAACGAGAAGAGGGAAAAAGGGAATTGTGTACGAACAACGGGCAGCTATTTGCCTTGAATCGCAGCATTTCCCCGATAGTCCGAATAAGCCGGGGTGGCCATCAGTGGTGCTGGAACCCGGTCAGACGTACAACAGCAGAGTGATTTATAAATTCAGTGTGGAAAAATAAGATAAGTTATGGAACAATTAGATTGGTTGGTAATTGGTGTCTTTGCGCTGGCACTAATAGGTATTGTGGTATGGGTAATGCGTCAAAAGCAGAACAGTTCGGGCGATTATTTTCTGGCAGGGCGCGATGCCACCTGGATAGCCATTGGGGCATCGATATTTGCATCGAACATTGGGTCTGAACACCTTATCGGACTGGCAGGTGCCGGAGCATCGAGTGGTATGGCCATGGCGCACTGGGAAATTCAGGGATGGATGATTCTTATCTTAGGTTGGGTGTTTGTGCCTTTTTATTCCCGCAGTATGGTCCTCACCATGCCCGAATTTCTGGAACGTCGCTACAATCCTCAATCGCGCACCATCCTGTCGGTGATTTCTCTTATCAGCTATGTGCTTACAAAAGTGGCTGTTACAGTATATGCCGGAGGTCTGGTATTTCAACAGGTTTTTGGCATTAAAGAACTCTGGGGAATCGATTTTTTCTGGATTGCCGCCATTGGTTTGGTTTTGATAACTGCTCTGTACACCGTTATTGGAGGAATGAAATCGGTGCTGTATACTTCAGTGCTTCAGACTCCCATTCTGCTTCTCGGCTCTGTCATAATTGTGGTTCTTGGACTACGTGAGTTAGGCGGATGGGATGAAATGATGGCCATCGCCCGTGCTACACCGGTGAACGAGACTGGCGATACGATGGCAAACCTGATCAGGAGCAACAGCGATGCGAATTTCCCCTGGCTGGGTGTTTTCATGGGTTCATCGATAATCGGTTTCTGGTATTGGTGCACCGATCAGTACATTGTACAAAGGGTATTGTCGGGTAAAAATGAAACGCAGGCCCGGCGGGGTACAATTTTCGGTGCTTACCTCAAACTCACACCTGTATTTATTTTCCTTATTCCGGGAATGATAGCCTATGCATTGCATGTGAAAACCGGTAACTTCCTTCCCGAACTTGCCAACGGAAATGTGAATTCGGATGCTGCTTTTCCTACCCTGGTGGCAAAATTGCTGCCTGCTGGCATTAAAGGTCTTGTAGTGGCTGGTATTCTTGCTGCACTCATGAGTTCGCTGGCTTCCCTGTTCAACTCGTCGGCCATGTTGTTTACGATTGATTTTTATAAACGTTTTAAGCCAACAGCTACCGAAAAGCAGCTATTGCATACAGGCAGGGTCGCAACGGTAGTTATTGTTGTTTTAGGTATTCTCTGGATTCCCGTGATGAAAAGCGTGGGCGATGTATTGTATGCTTACCTGCAGGATGTGCAATCGGTGCTTGCTCCGGGAATTGCTGCTGCTTTCCTGTTGGGAGTAGTGTCGAAACGCATTACTCCGGCTGCCGGACTGTGGGGCCTTATTTCCGGTTTCGTGGTTGGACTGACCCGTCTTGGCGCCAAAGTGTATTATTCCACGTCGGTAAATCCATCAGAATCCTGGTTTAAGGATTTATTTTACGATGTCAACTGGTTATTCTTCAGTGGAGGAATGTTTGCATTTAGCATTTTAGTGATGATAGCTGTAAGTATGTTTACCAAAGCAGCTCCTGAAGCACAGTTGCGTGGGTTGACCTTTGGCTCTGTTTCTCCTGAAGAAAAGGCAATGACCCGTCAGAGCTGGGATAAGTGGGATGTAATTCATACTTCAATTATTCTGGTTATTACCATTCTTTTCTATATCTATTTTTGGTGATTTGCGATTAATCCCTTAATTTCGGGCGCTCAATTCAGCATTGGGTAAACAGGAATGTGTATGTATGGAAACAGAATTGTATTATAGTTCACAGGATAGTCATTTAGTTGCGGTCGATTGTATTATCCTGGGATTTAAGGATGCCGAACTGCTACTGTTGGCGCATCACCGCACCATGGAGCCGGCCAGAGGTGGCTTATCGCTGATGGGTGGGTTTGTACGAAGGGAAGAGTCGGTCGACGCTGCTGCAAATCGCGTGTTGACCGATCTCACCGGTCTTGAAAATATTTATATGGAGCAGGTAGGTGTGTATGGTGCTGTAGAGCGCGATCCCGGACGGCGGGTTATTGCCTGTGCATACTATGCACTTATCGATATAAATTCCACCAACCGGGAGTTGCTTGATACGCATCATGCACAGTGGATTTCTATTGATCAGTCTCACGATCTTATTTTCGATCATTCACAAATGGTGCAGGACGCGCTGCGGATATTACGCCGGAAAGCGGCTGTTGAACCGATTGGACTAAATTTTTTACCTCCAAAATTTACCCTCATTCATTTACAAGCCTTGTATGAAGCTATTTATGGCCAGTCCATGGATAAACGGAATTTTCGAAAACGGATGATGGGACTTGATTTCCTGGAAAAATTAAACGAAGTGGATAAGTCGGGTTCTAAAAAAGGGGCTTACTATTATAAGTTTAAGGAGTAAGCTATTTTCCGAAAATACGTTTAAACTTATTCATAAGTGATCCGCTGAGTCTTTTTTTTTCCTCTTCCGACAAAGCCTTTTCGATTAAAGCCAGCGCACGGTAGCCGGTAACTCTCTCGTGGTTACCGTAATAAGGTATGTCGCCCGAATTACACTGATCAATAAGCTTATAATGCAACTCAGGATTTCCTGAAGTCATATACAGTAAGGTGAGAACAGCCGACCAGCCTGCTAAACTGGTTGAGTATCCCGGATACTTTTGCAGCTGATGTCTGTCAAGCGTTTTCAGTAGTTTGTCGGGCTTATTGGTACAAATGGCCTGCTCTGTTTCTTCATCAATCCGCTGTGCTGTGCTGGCAGGCAAAAAAGAAGAAAAATCGGAACAAATGATAAATAAATTGTCGTCATTCAGTTCGGGCTGAAGTACTTTAGCCAGCTGTTTACAGATTTCAGGAGTATGTGTTCCTAAAACAATGGGTACAATTTTAAAGGGCTGCGTCAGATGATGCAGCAGGAAAGGGATTTGTACTTCGATACTGTGTTCATGAAAATGTGGAGTACGTGCATCGCGAAACAAAATGGGATGTTCACTGGCCAGTTGTTTGCTGAACAGGGTGTCCACTTCGGCAATGCCGTTAGGAACTACATAGTCGCCATTGCAAAATACCGAAGCGCCTATAAAGCTATCGAGACGCGAACTGGTAAGCAGGAAAATGCGTTTGTACGCCTTTTTACTGTCGATTTGCGAATAAGCCGATGCAGCTATCTTTCCGGAGAAAATATAACTTGCATGGGGTGCAATAATGGCGCGTACAGTATCGTACTGTTTTTGAACTGCCCCCGTAAACAAACGTGTCAACTCAGTCTGTAATTCCTGCCTTGATGCCGGGTAATATTGTCCGGCAACCGAAGCGAAGCGATTATGTGACTTGTTGAACGTACTCATTGTGTATTTATTTTCAGATCTTCGACTTTCAACCCGACATTTCCGGTAAGATTGGCTTGCAGACGAACAGCTCCCGGTACCAGATCGAGGCTTGTCACATTCAGGGTGTTAAGTTTTCCCTGGAGGCTGATGCCGTCGTAAACCGAATAGTTGGCCAGCATCTTATTGGCTTCTGCCATAGCAAAATCGAGTTCCGGTTTTACAGGATAGCTCAGGTAAGGTGTTATCTTTTTGATTATAAATCCGTGAAGTAACCATTGGGCCGACTTCACCAGTGCATTTCGGGTATTCAGATCAAAATCGGGATTGATAACTTCAACGGCCATTTTTTCTGCATTGTACACCATATCGCCGGTGAAATAGATACGACCTTTAAGTGAACCAATCACATCGGCCTGAAAAACAGCCTTGCCGTTTCGTCCATACAGCTGCAAATCGGTAATGGTGATGCTGTTTTTGCCTTCCTGAAAGGTTTTATTGAGCAATTGTCCACGTGCCAGCTCCGAAATCTTTGCAAAGGTAGCATCGGCAGCTATATTCAGGTTGAAATCGCCGGGGCGTGAGGTGGTGGTTTTAAATGCAGGAAGTGGAACCAGGTTTGAAGGCGCTGGTTTGGAACCCATAACCGATTCGATACCCGCTTTTAACCAAAGTGTAAGATGAAGTTTCTGTCCACGGGTTTCAAAGGGTGACATCAGAATCTCCTGAGGAGTGATTTTCAACCAAAGCTGATTTGCTTCACTCATCAGTACCGGATTCTGCATTTCATTCCAGGCCATGGCAGCATATCGCTTCAGTTCCACCATGTTGGCCAGCGCTTTATCGATTTCGCTGGTTAGTAGCTTTCGGCTTTCCTGAAGGGCATAGTTGGCAATGGGAGTTACCGGAACCGTCACACCCAGAATGTTGAGCCGTGGCGTTTCAATCCACTGATACCCATTGGAGGTGGTGCGGGCTACCAGTTTCCAGTTGCGGTCTATCTCCAGACTGGTCGAAAACCGGAGTGCAATGCTTCCGGATGCTTCGTAATCGTCGCCAACCCGTAAACCGAATTTTTCGTAGGTCCACCTGAACCGCGACCAAATCCGTAAAGGAACAGTATATTCAATCATGTTGTTTTTTATGGAAAAAGTGAAATTACGAGCCTTCCACACCTTTACGCTCAAATCCTGATTGTTCAATTGATTTCCTTCGAATAATAAACCCTGAAGTTCCTTATTAAGTGCTGTTTCCAGGTTTTTTACATCAATTTCGATGCTTAGTGGAAGCTCAGAAAGGACAGGTTGCATCCGGCCGGGAAGATAGGATTCAATAGGTTTTTCCACTTCAACTGTCTTACAGGAAGTGAATTGAAACAGCAAAAAAGCAATATAGATAAGATTTCTGAACATCTTCATTTGTGAACTGAACAACATCGGTGCAAAGATAAAAGATTTTTGTACATCTCAATGCGTTGTTTCAGTGAACCAGTCACTTTTTCAGGTAGAATCAACTAAAAAAATCCGTACCTTTGCCTGTCAAAATGTAAAAATGTGAATAATTCAAAGTTTACCGGGCACCTGTCTCTTTTTGTTGCCAACTTAATTTTCGGTCTCAACAATCCCATTGCCAGCATGCTTATGCCTGAAGTGATTCATCCAATGGCACTTACATTTCTACGATTCTCCGGTGGATTGGTGTTGTTCTGGCTGGCTTCCTTTTTTATGAAATCGGAAAAGGTGAGTTCAAAAGATAAATTTTTACTTGCTGTTGCTTCTTTTTTTGCATTAGTACTTAATCAGATTCCTTTTTTTTATGGATTGTCGTTAACTTCCCCCATCGATGCTTCGATTGTCGTGACCATGCTTCCTATAGCCACGATGTTGCTGTCGGCTATTATTTTGCGTGAACCTATAACCCAGTTAAAGGTGATTGGCGTACTCGTTGGAGCTTCTGGAGCGTTGCTGGTTGTTTTTAGCTCTCATCAGGTGGAAGGCGGACAAGGCAATATGTTGGGCAATCTCATCGTTTTTCTGGCAGTGATATCCTTTGGATTGTACCTGACTTTGTTTAAAAACCTTATTTCACGCTATCATCCGGTGACGGTGATGAAGTGGATGTTCCTGTTTGCTACTGTCTTTGGCTTGCCTTTTTGCTATAAGGCTGTTGCTGCAACGGATGTAACGCTGTTTTCATCCACCGACTGGCTGAGCATTGGCTTCGTCGTGGTATTTGCCACTTTCTTTGGTTATTTGCTTATTCCCATCGGACAGAAAACCCTTCGGCCTACCACCCTGAGTATGTACAACTACATGCAGCCTGTGGTAGCTTCGTTGGTCGCTATCGTTTGGGGAATCGACAAATTCGGATATCAACAAGCGCTCGCCGGATTGCTTGTATTTGCCGGTGTATATATTGTTACACAAAGTAAATCGCGGGCGCAGTTGGAAGCGGAGCGACATATAAGTCAGATTCAGTAGTATACACTACCAGCGCTTATGCGTCTTCAATTTTTAAATAATGAAACATCGCATCGCGTAGTTGCTGTGCTTCAATGGGTTTTGTTATAAAGCCATCCATTCCGGCCTTGATGGCTTTCTCTTTTTCGGTGGTAAGTGCGCCGGCTGTTAGGGCGATGATGGGCACCTTTTTTTTGTTCTCGTCCTTCATTTTGCGGATTTTGCGTGTAGCTTCCATGCCGTCCAACTCTGGCATCTGAACATCCATTAAAATAAGATCGACATGGTGCGAGGCCAGCATATCGACGGCTATACGACCGTTTTCTGCTTCCAGTATGATGCTTTCGGGCAGATACTTGTTGATGAGGAACTTGGTGAGGACCATATTCATTTTTACATCTTCGGCTACCAAAATAACTTTTTTTGTCGAAGTGGGCTGAGGAGTGCTTTCGATAGTTTCCTGCTGCTTGTTCTTCTTATGGGGCTTGTCTTCCGGAGCCTGTTTACACACCACATTCCACAATTGGTCGGCATTGATGGGTAACATCAATTGTGTAAGAACTATATCGCGACTGGTATGCAGGTCTTTCAGTTCGTCTTTTTGGGTGTAATAAATTAACACCAGCCGGGGTATAACAGGGAACTTGCGGAAAACATCCCTGATTTTTTGTAACACATCCGTTTCGTTCATTCCCGGAATTTTACTGCGACCTATTACTAAGTCGAAGTTGTGTGTTTGTACCAACTCTTCAGCGTCGGATAGTTTGTTAACCTGAGTACAATCAATACCCCAGTAATGAAGCTGATTGAAGATATTTTCAGCAATATGTGGATTCGGGTCGAAAACAAGCACCTTTTTATAGTGGATGGCTGAACGATCGCGTTCAGGTTCACGCCGGTAGTCGGTTTCTACTTCAAAATAAAATGTACTTCCTTCTCCGGCTTTACTTTCCAATAAGAGTTGACTGTTCATCTTGCTGGCCAACAGGTTGGAAATAACCAGGCCGAGTCCTGTTCCTCCAAATCTGCGGGTGGTGCTTCCATCGCCCTGCGAAAATGCCTTGAACAATCGTTTCTGCTGTTCGGGAGTAATGCCGATTCCTGTATCGTGAACTGAGAAATGAAAAAATCCTCTGCCCGGTTCTTTGTCCCTGAATGCTACTTTCAGATTGATTTCTCCCTCTGCAGTGAATTTTACAGCATTGCTAAGCAGGTTGATTAATATCTGTTTGAGGCGTACCGGGTCGGTATACATAAAGCGGGGAGTGGCCGGGTCGAAACTCAATGAGAACTCAACACCCTGCTTCACAGTGGTGTACTTAAATATCTCCATTGTTTGCCGGATGAGTTCGGGCAAATCGGTTTCAATGATTTCAAGTTCTAATTTTCCTGCTTCAATTTTCGAGAAATCCAGAATGTCGTTGATGATTTCCAATAACGCCTTTCCTGCTGTGCTTACATTTTCGGCATATTGCCGCTGATGATTATCGAGCTCGGTTCTCAGAAGTAAATCGGCAAAGCCAAGTACCGCATTCATGGGTGTGCGAATCTCATGACTCATATGCGCCAGAAAATCGCTTTTGGCTTTATTGGCCTGTTCGGCCTGCTCCCGGGCACCTTCTATAGCAATGGCTTTATCTTCCAGTTCCCTGTTCAGTGCCAACACGCCGCGATTGGTTTCTTCCAGCTCTTTGTTAATGCTTTCAATTTCCTCATTGCGTTCCTGAAGCTTTTTAAGTAATTCGAGCAGCTCTTTGTTTTGCGCATTAATGGTTTCGAGCAGGCTGGATTCCCTCCGTTGGCTCATTTCATTGAAAGCAGTTGTTATCAACTCCAGTCGTTCAGGTGCGAGATAGGCCATCATTCCGGTAAGCCATTTCGCTATAGCGATGGTAGTACCTTTGCCTACCGTGGATTGGATGTCGAAATCGTCCATCAGCCGTTGAGAACCTGTAATTCCAACACCCATGCCATGTGGAGATTTATATACTCCTTTTTTAATTTCCTTCAGATGCGGAATTCCGGGCCCTTCGTCGGAAAAAACAATCACTAAGCCGCCTTGCTCCTGCTTTTCGCCATAATAAAAACGTACCCTTCCGCCACGGGCATATTCCAGCATATTCCGGCTCAATTCCGAAACTGCTGTGCCAATGCGGATACTCGAGGTTTTGTCGAACCGGAGTTCCTGTGCCAGCATGGAGGCCAGGTTACGTGCCCCGACCACATCTGCCTCGTTCTGCACGACGAGAATGCCGATGTCAAACAGGGTAGTTGATGATAAGAACGGTGGCGTCATCGTTGGCTCTTGAATAAGAATTTACTATGTGTTCAGCTATTTGCTGTGGATGTTCTTTCCAGTTAATCTGATCGGGACTCCAGCGCGAAGTGATTCCGTCGCTGTACATGCACAAAATATCGCCCGGCTGAAATGTATATTCGAATTTTCGGGGAGTACGCATGTGATGACCAAGTATACCGCCAAAAGAAATAAGGCTTTTTTTGCTTTCGCCACTCAGTACGAAACCCTCGATATTCCCAATACCACTAAAATGCAGTACCTTTCGTTCGGTGTCGATGTAGGCAGCTCCAACCACAGCGCCGCGTGTGCTGCGGGCCGACTGGTGCAGGTAGGTGATAAGGTCGGGGAGGGGTAGTTCGCTTTTCAACAGAACTTGTTCCTTAATAATTGTAGAAGCGAGATTAGCTTCTTTGCCATGACCGAGACCATCGATTACAACGGCAAGCGTTTTGTCAGGGCCTATATGGGTGATTACATAACTGTCGCCATTCAGCGTTTCCCCAATTAAGCTGCGGGTCGAAGCTCCTGTAAGTAATTTCTTGTTGCTGCTTCGCCAGTTGATTTCCGGAAGCCATTTCACACTTCGAAGGCAATGCTGAAAAAGATGAGAGAATTCTGCTATCGGACTATCGGATTCGCGGGTTGAAACAGATTCGAAGATATCGGAAAAGCGGCGGATAGAACCAAGTCCTATGCCCAGCGATTGCTTATCGGTAAATCCATCGTTTATCGCCTGATTAAAGTCAGGGATGCCTTTCCCGGAATCGCAACAGATAATTTCGATGGCCTTCCGGTTGTTTTCGTCGGTCATCTCGCTGATGCATACCTTTCCACGGCCGCCTCCGTGCTTGAGCACATTCGTAGCCAGTTCGGAAATAAGGATTGCAATCTCGCCCGATTTAACATCGTCGAAACCAATTTTTCCAGCCAGACTGACAGCTTTCCGCCGGCATACGCCAACATCAGCATCGCTGTCAATGGTAAGAACTTGTATCTGGTTGCGTTTTAACTCCATTGTCATTCAGGGTTTTACTTCCACTTCACCACACGAACAGTGGTTCCTTTTCCTGGTTCCGATTGAATCTCGAAATCGTCGACCAATCGCTTGGCGCCCGGAAGTCCATAACCCATGCCCTGTCCTGAAGTATAGCCATCCTGCATGGCCAACTCAAGATTGTCGATGCCCGGTCCTTTGTCAATACAGGTGATAATCAGTGAGTTGTGGTTGTTGTATGGCCCTCTTTGAATCCGAATGATACCTCCACCGGCGTACATATACATATTACGGAACAATTCAGAAACGGCAGTTGTAATACGTGTTTGATCAACAATACCCATGCCGGCATCCTTGGCAAATTGCCTGACGCTCTGACGGGCCTTTACAATGTCGAATTCTGTTTCCAGTGTAAGTTCTTCCAACATTTCCCAGCCTGGGTCCGATGTGAGTTCAATCATGTTTTATCGTTGGGTATCTAATCTTTTCTCCAGCATTTCCATTCCCAGTTCCATGTTCAGGGCTGTTTCCACTCCGGGCATCTCAAGTCCCAGTTCCACCAGGGTGATGGCTACTGCGGGTTGCATTCCCACTATCACCACCGCTGCATCCATTATTGAAGCCATCGAAGCCATTCCCGATAAAACGCGGCCGATAAATGAATCAACCATTTCGAGGGTTGAAATATCAATGAGTACTCCACGTGCATGGGTGCGGGCAATTTCTTCCAGAATCTGCGTTTGTAGTTGCAAAGCCAACCGGTCGTGCATATCCACCTGTATCGATACAATCAGGAAATCGCGTATCTTAATAATAGGTATTCTACGTTCGTTCATTAACATGACCGTAAATTTAGAAAGTTTCTTCGTTTACAGCCTGATTCAGAAGTACTTTACCGTTTACCAGTTGCTCGTTTTTACGAAGAGCATAAATCATGGCATCCTGTAAGGTAGCTTTTGTAAGTATATTCGACAGGTTGATGCCCAGGTGAACAATGGTTTGAGCAATGGCCGGGCTAATACCGCTTACGATGCATTCTGCTCCCAGCAAACGGGCAGCGGTTACGGTTTTCAACAGGTGATTGGCAACCTGAGTGTCAACTGTAGGAACACCGGTAATGTCGAGAATGGCAGTGGTGCAGCCTGTAGCCACAATTTTCTGCAAAAGATTCTCCATCATCACCTGTGTGCGCTGGCTGTCGAGCGTGCCGATTACCGGAAGTATCAGGATGTTTTCCCATACTTTCGAAACAGGACTCGAAAGCTCCATCAGGTCTTCCTGTTGCTGAAGGATGGTTTTCTGCTGATCCTGTATTTTGAGCAGCTTTTCTTCCATTTCAGCCTTTAACTTCAGGCTTTTCTTCAGTTCATGGGTTAAATCGTCGATCAACAGGTTGATGGCTTCTTCAATTCCGGTCAGATCGTCTTCGTATTCCGATTCAATACGTAAATCCAAATCGCCGGCAGCTACCGACGATAAAATGTCTTCAATGTGTTCAATGCGCTGTTTGGCATTTGTAATGTTTGTCGATTCCATAGTGTTTTATCGTTTGCTTTTTAACCATTTAACTGCTTCTTCGTAGGTCTTGAAAAATTCACCGTTGAGCTTTACAATTCCTGTTTTTATAAGCACCCGGGCAACCATTCTGCTGGCAGCGTTTCCTCCTACAAATCCAATATTAGCAATGTTGAGATTTGAAAGTGCTTCTGCTGTTTTTTCACGGGTTTCGCGGTTTTCAATGTCGTGCTCGTCGCTCATTACAACTACGAGTTGACGGTAGGGTTTATCCGCAAGAATTTCTTTTACCTGCTGAGCGATAGGCTCTACATCGACAAAAAGGAAATGATTTTTAAATGCTAAAACAGCTACTTCATTTGCAGCATCGTACCTTACTTCGTGTACCATTGGAACTTAAGATTAGTTTGTTTTTTAAAGGTTGACAGTAGTCGGCAAATGTACAAAAAAAATTAATAAAATCCAGTACTGTGGTATGTGCTTGTTAAAATTGAACAGATAAAAGTACTTTGTGAATTGAAATCAAACTTTTTAGAGGTTTAAATTCACTACTTTTGCTTTTACAAATTAATTACATCGAAAAAATAAGAAAGCACGTTTTCTGCTACTTACAGCAGCCACTTCCACGCTTACGGTTTTTGCCGGTTCCAAAGTTTCGAAGCCCAATATCGTGGTAATTTTAGCCGACGATTTAGGGTATTTCGATGCTCCTGAATTTACCGGTACCTTGCGTCTGATTAACCAGCAGGGTATGCAGGTGAAGCAGTTTGCGGCCAATACCACAGTAGATATCAGTTACCTTCCGCAAGGAGTTTATTTATTGGCAGCAAATGGAATAAAGGCACAAAAAGTCTTTATAAACTAATTTGCGGAATTTATTCATTTAGTAAATAAGTCCTTAAAACTTCCGGCATTTCTACTTTAAGTAGTGTTTTATCAGTTGTATCATTCCATTTACTTAAGAATTCAGGAATTATTTTTTTATTGGTGAAGGTGTTTCCGTTTGATGTTACCAAAATTTCCAAATTTGGCTTATCTCCCTTAACAAGATAAAACCCACTATGGTTCAATGGAAAACCGAAGTTACCAATAATATTATTTTCAAAGGTGTTGGTGTTCACATACACTTTATCCTCTGTCATTAATTGGTGCAGTTCAGGATATTGTGTGAGATAAATCTCTGGTATGGAGTTCGCTTTACCGTAATTGGTTGTCCATAATTTTTTAAAGTAATCACTGTAGCGCATTTTACCCCAGGTCGCAAAGTGCAGACTGAGCTCAAAAGTTTCACTACAATCAATAAACAAATTTTCCCGGATTTTCACATGTGTGCTGCTATTCGCCATAATGGCAGCAACACGTGCGTTCTTACTCCCGATTTTATAAAACAGATTATTGTCTATGGTCCATCCGGCAGTTGCTTCATCGGCATATATCGCAAAAACGCCATCGCCAATATTGCCAATATTGTGAAAATAATTCCGACTAATCAGATGACCTCGCATCAACTGATTTCTGCCTAAAAATGCATATATGGCTCCAAAGTCCTTAAATTCAAGCATTACATCAAAGATTTCATTTTTTTCAATCCGGTGATTATTGCCACTGATGGTTATTGCACCATGGGGTGCATGCGAGATTGAATTTTTGAAAATAATGTGCCCAACTCCGCTGAGAGAAATAGCTGGTGTGTATACCCTATCGTAATAAGCCCAATCGCTGATTTCGCAATTGTAAATTGTATTATTGGAAGATGCAAGAGTCTTTGTACTTCCACCATCAAGCGTAATGGCACTTCCTCCAATAGCATTAATCGTGCTGTTCTCAATTTTAATATTATTGCCTTTCACCACCAGTGCCGATTGACCCAGATTGGTAAAGCTGCAATTATCGATTGTAATCCGGTCGCAATTGTCCAGTCTTACCGCACTGGCTCTTCCCATCTCAAACTGAAGATTTTCTATAGTCCAGTTTTCGATACCTTTTAAGCTCAGCAGATCATTTTCTGTAGCTGAAAGCTGAAATTCAGAAGTTGCTGTGTTAAAATCAGCAGGTGGATACAGGTAAAGTTTGCTGTTTATCCGATCAATGTAATATTCTCCTGGCATATCGATTTCCTCCGGTAAATTGGAAGCAAAAAAGAAGGAGTGGGTGGCTGTCAGGTCGTATTTTTCGTCATACAAAAGCGAAATGGTTTTAGCGTTGGTATCAATCGCCCTGATTTTGTTGTATGACCAGGCCCAGTCTCTGGTAAATATGCCATCGAGCCAGACATCAGGTGCGTTTGTCCATTTTTCAACGCGCGGATCGGTGTATTTAAATTCGCCGTATTTCCCTTCTGTTGGTGCTATCCGACTGTCATCCAGAGGTAAAATTACCTTGTCAACTCCGGTTTTTGTGATTTTTTGAATCGGAATAACGGTGGTTCTGTTTTTAGTAAATTTAGGATCGCCTGGATTTGGATACCTGGCCAGGGTCATACGTTGCTTGTTGTGAAAAAGCTGCGGAGGTGCTGCACCTGCTTTTCTTCCAAAACCAATGCACTTCATGTCTCCTAAACCTGTAATCCTGATATCGGTTAAGTCATATTCCAATACTTTTTTTCGGGAGGTTTCACAGATTATCCTGTTTTTTACAGTTATGTCTGTTAAGGGTCTGAATTTTGCTGCATCCAAAACCTTACCTCCGCTGATGATTACCTTGCCAATGCCCCGAATCACAACGGGTGCTATAGCAAGGCTCGAGCTTTCCTGAGCAAACGTTAAGGTGTTGTTCAAGGGATAGATACCATCCTGCAACTCAATTATCAGCGTATCGGAGGGTTGCGAGCCGGAAATATGATTGTTGAGCAGTGTTTGCAATAATTTCGACCAATTTCCGGAGCCGTCTGTAATTTTTACGGTGCGTGATGCCGCAAAATTGCTCTGAACGAATAAGACACAAATCAGGAGTACTATGTGTTTTTTTATAAAGTGCATTCGTATTGCTGTTTGATTTTTAACTGGATAACATTAACGGATTTCAATTGTTTCCCTGAGTCGGATATCTTCGGAGCTGGCACCGACCATGAGTTCAAATTTCCCCGGCTCCACAACCCATTGCATCTTCTTATCAGGCAAAGCCAATTCGTCTACATCCAGTGAAAAACTTACTTTGCGGGTTTCTCCTGCTTTTAAATGAATCCGCTCAAATCCTCTTAGTTGTGAATCATAGGTAATCACGCTGCTTACCAAATCCCTGAAATACAATTGTGCAATTTCATCTCCGGCACGGGTGCCTGTATTGGAAAGATCGAAAGAGATTTCAATATTGCCTTTCAGATGAGTCGTGTTGTCGACAATTTTAAGGTTGGAGTACTTGAAAGTGGTGTAACTCAAGCCGTATCCAAACGGATACAAAGACCCAAGCACCCTGGTATTGCCATGTCCGTTGGGACCACTATCGGGCTGTCCACCGTGCGATCCGGGCATGAAGGGAAAGTTCCATTGAATCTGGCCGGTTGTTTTGGGAAATGTGACGGTTAGTTTTCCTCCCGGATTGTAATCCCCGAAAAGTGTTTCCGCTATTACAGTTCCCCCTTTGTAACTCGGGAACCAGCATTCAAGAATAGAAGGGATGTATTTGTTGGCCCAGTTGATAGTGAGTGGCTGACCATTTATAAGGACTAATACCACCGGCTTTCCTGTGGCATAAAGTGCTTCGAGGTATTGTTGCTGATGTCCGGGTAAATCAAGGGAACTACGTGAACGACTTTCACCAGTGCAATATTCATCCTGTCCCAGCACAGCGATGATTACATCACTTTGCTTAGCCAGTTTCAAAGCCTTTTTTTGATTGCGCAGCTCTTCCTTCGTCAACGGCACCGGAATGATTTCACTTTCAGGCCAGCTGGCATTTACGATTTCACAGCCTTTCTCGTAGTAGAGTTGAACCTGGGTATTCGATAAATAGTCTTTCAGGCCTTCCAACACTGTAACAGTATTCAATCCATTGGGCCCGTAGCGGCTAATCATAAAATTATCTTCATCGGCAAGCGGACCTGTAACCAATACTTTTTTTAATTTATTTTTATCTAATGGCAATAATTGCTGCTCATTTTTCAGTAATACCAGCGACTGACGTTGCATTTCGAGCACGAAATCCTGATGTTTGTCTGCACCGGCAATTTTATCAGCTAACAAAGCATCTTCAACATAAGGTTTGTTGAACAAGCCCATTCTGAATTTCACTTCCAGTACCTCCCGTACCCGTTGATCGATAACCTCCATTGAAATCCTGTTTTTTTCAATCAACCTTCTGATGGGTAAAATGAAATCGGCAGGAGGTGTGAAGTGGGTACGTACATTTAGTCCGGCTTCGAGCACCTGACGAACTGCATCGTCGTAATCTTCCGCAACTTTGTGTTTGGTATATACAAATTCCACAGCTTCACTATCGCTTACAATAAATCCTTCAAAACCATACTCATCGCGTAGCAGGTCTTTCAAAAAATAAGAATCAGTAATAACCGGTATACCGCTCCAATCGTTGTAACTTGCCATGATGCCCAGTGGCTTCGCTTTTTGTATTACTTTTTTAAAAGGATACAAATGAATCTGATGCATTTCCCTTGGGGATACATGTGGATCTGTTCGGCAATCTCCATCACGCCCGCCTTTGGGTATGCTGTAAACCGCGTAATGCTTGAGGGTCGATGCAACTCCCTGCGACTGAATTCCTTTGGTCATCTCAGTTCCTAAGGTCGCCACCAAAAAAGGATCTTCCCCATAGCATTCGAGGGTTCTTCCCCAGCGCTGATCGCGTGCCACGTCCAGAATAGGAGCATAAACGTTTGTGTAACCCAGGACTTTAGCCTCTTTTCCGGCAATTTCTCCTGCCTTGCGTACTAATTCCGGATTCCATGTTGAGCCCACAGCAATGGGAGCGGGCAGTGGAGTAGCTTTGGTGTGATTGAGTCCGTGTATGCCTTCATTGCTGAAATCCACTGGTATGCCCAACCGGGTTTCTTCTATAAACCAGCGCTGAATTTTGTTTTTAGCCTCCACATGATTACGGTAGGGATAAATTAAATTATACTGAGTAGTAAAACCGATACCAACTCCATTCAGTTGTTCATCAATATTGGCGATTCCATCTTTCCAGGTTTCATTTTTCCAGTTCTCTGTTGGTAATGGATCTTTAAGTACCCGGCCATAACCGTATAAAGTAGCTAACTGACAGGTTTTCTCATTTACATTCATTTGTGATAATAAATCCTCAACCCGAGATTTTATATCTTTCGAAGGGTCTTCGTAAATGTCTTTACGACCGTTTTTGTTAAAATCTATCCAGCCATTGTAATACAGAGATTGGCCGAAGGTTGATATCGGCATTATGGCCAGCAATAATAAAATGAGAAGGAGTTTAAAAGATGAAATGTTAGTATTCATTATGAAAAATATTATTTTAACTCACTTTTTGAAAGAAAAAGCGATATTCCACGATTTTGTTGCGTTGTTAAATCCACCGGGACCATTCATAGTTGCAAAAAATAAATAGGCAGGTTTCTCATTTTCGAACAGTATAAATGGCCGTTCCAGCTGTCCCTGTGTGCCCGTACTGCCATTGTCGAACTTCAATGTTCGGGAATAGGCCTTGGGCGATTGGTCAATTTTCCATTTCACTGCGTCTGATGAATGTGCCAATACTCCTCCGCCTTTTTCACCGGTATAGGCTCCAACCTGATCTTTGAAAATCATGTGAAAACCATCATTATCTGTCCAAAGAAACGGATCTTCGGCCTCTCCCTGGGTGTTGACATTGAATATAGGTTGGTCGTTGTTCAATACCTTGTATTCTCCGAGCACAGACGGAGCAAAGGCAACCCCAAGCGACATGTGGGTGAAAGTATGATCCTTGTGTCCTCTTCCTTTAAATATCATGTACACTGAACCATCCTTTTGTACAGATGGAGCGGGATTGGAAGTCAGGTAACTGTAAAATGTGTTTGCTTTTGTATCGAGAATGGGTTTTTCGAAACGGGTCCATGGGCCGTATGGACTATCGGCTACAGCGATTCCAATGCGTTTGTTTGAACGGGCCACTATGCACCATTTGCTGGAAAGCGTTAGTTCATCGTAGGTCGGTTCTTCAAACGGATGTGTTGACCCAATATAAAACAGGTAGTATTTCCCGTTGTGTTTTTGAATCGATGGATTATGCGTCATCCGACCATCCCAGTATTGCGCACCTCTGGGAGGAAGGCTGATGTCACTAAATTGATAAGGTCCCTGCGGTTTTGCAGATACTGCATGAATTACCTCCGAAGCTACCATCCATCCGGGATGAAAGGGCAATGACTTTGGAAAACGCGATACATACATATGATAGAGATTATCGTCGCCTTTCACTACCGAACCACACCACGACCAATAGCCTTCTTCAATGTATGCAGGTGTGGTAAATGCATTTCCCAGCGATGCAGAGATGGCATTGGTTGTCAATCTGAAGATATGTTCCCGGGGTTGTGCTGCCATTTTCGCCACTTGCCTCAGTGAGTCGGATTTTTGCTTGTATGTTTCTTCAAGGGGCTTAATGATGAAATAATTATCTAACTGAGACTTGAAAAAACTGCTGTTTGAGGGATACTGTTTATCAAAAATGGGGTATAGATGCGCTTTCATTGCCTGAGGATTCTGTTTGTCTGGTGCATTTTTGAAATGGTAATTCCCTTCTATGAATTTCAGTCCACGCAACCCTGACTCCAGTTTCCACAACTCATTCAACACCCGTCTCACTTCCAGTGCTTGTTGGTATTGGGGAGTAGAAGGATAATTAGCCAGATTGATTCCACCAGCCAGCACTTCATCCGAAAAACTACCGATTTGAACTTCATCAATCCAAAGGGTGTAAAAGCCCTGATTGAGCTTATTAACCTGTAGATGTTGGCGATTGAAGTTGTCCCGGAATTTTAACATGGCATCACCTTCTTTTTGCGCATCCGATACCGGAAATGGCAGGGCATTTTCACGAACCGTCCAACTGATTTCGTTTTTTTTGTTGTGAAGGTTGCTTATTGTGCAATTTTCACTTTTTGAAGAAGAGGTTCTCAGATTGGTGTCGATTATCATCTTAGAAACATATTCTGGTGCTTTTGCCGTTTTCAGGTATTGATTGAACATTATAAAATGACCGGTCGACTGAGGATGAACTCTGTCTTTACTTATCAATGTGGCCGTTGGTTCTTTCTTTTGAAGTTCCTGATTCATCTCGTTCAGAATGGTCCAGTAATCGATGCATTGAAGCTTGTGCCTATCGGCAATGTGCTGAATAAAATCGGCACATTGCTTCAAAGCGTCGTTAACTCCCCAACACGAAATAGTGGATAGTTCTGCAGTTTGATCGTAAATGGTTGGTTTCTGCAATATGACTTTTATTTTACGAGAGAGTAACTCATTTACAATCTGTTGGTAGTTCTTTTTGTAGAGATGCAGGGCTTCTTCCCTTTGTTTAAGCAAAGTTGGTGTAACTTCCAGTTGAGGTTCGTATAAACTACGGCGCACATCGTTCATGCCCAGCATAATTACCACTTTGGTTGGCTTGTTGATCAGGATATCATCTTCCAGTCGTCGGAGAACGCGCTCAGTATCATCACCCGACACACCGCAATTATAAACCGTTACCGGAATATCAGGGAAGCGTGTCAGATGAAACAACAGGAGATTACGATGAAATTCCCCGGCATTGGTAATGCTATTCCCCACAAAGCAAACTCTGTCACCGGCTTCGAAGAAGTTTCCACGTTGCCTGGCACGAACTTGCATTGCCGTAAGCAGAAATAATAAAGCAATGACAAGGTTGAGTTGATGAATCCTTTTCACAATTCCTCCGACTTATAAGATTACTTTTTGAATGAATCGTCCTTTTTCAGTACTAAATTTAACGATACTCAAACCTTTTGGCAGTGCTATCTGATCACCGCTTTTTACCTTGCTTTTCAACAAGATCCTTCCTGAAACTGATATAATTTCCACGATTCCGTTGTCTGTTACCTGCAGGTGCCTGTTTACAATCGAAAAATGGTTGTTGGAAGGAAGGTATATCAGCCGCGTTGTGGGAATATATTCGTATGCGCCTATATCGGGCATCTCATCGCGGTCGAAACCACGCTGATCGGTCAATTGCATACCAAAGTCAGCCGTCACAGGGTCGAGTGCATAACTGTTTTCAAACAAGGCATGTGTTTTTACAAAACTACCATCCGGCAACGCCGAGGTTCCTCCATTGTCGGCAAGTGTCAATGTCATGATGTCAGTCAATGCCACCAGTTCATTTCCTGTTGTACCATCATTTAAATTGATGTTCCCTAATCGCTCTGAATCTCCCCACGAAGGTACACCTCCGTAGATATTTCTTCCTGTGGAAGAGGCAAGCCATCCTACAGAAGAAGTTATGTCCCTTCCGATGTTTGTACTTTCCGGATTGTTGCCGGCAACGATGCTGTAGTTAATCCAAAGTCGTATGTTTCCACTGTTGGTTCTGCCAATTCCTGCACCCGAACCTGAAGTATTCGAACTTGTGTTTTTTGTCACAGTACAGTTATTCAGCGACATTCTCAGTATCCAGGGTGAAGAAGCACCCTGCCCTATATTGATCCCTCCTCCATCAACTGTAGCGCCGGCTGAATGATTCCCGGATATGGTTGTGTTGGTAATGCTAATCGAATCGGTAACGTCGGTGGAAGCTCCCAAAATGCAAATTCCTCCGCCTACTTCAGTGGCATTGTTTTCACTAAATGTAGAATTGGTAATGGTAAGTTTACTTTTTTTCAAAGTTCCCCCGTTTAACAAAACTAATCCGCCTCCTCGTTTTGCACTGTTGCCGTATATGGCACTGTTGTGGATAATTGTTTCACCGCCACTTGCAATTCCACCACCGTAATTGGTGCCGGTAGTGGCATTTGTGTTGTTGTAAAGGATGGAGTTACGTACTTCGAGTTTGGATGCGGGGTTATTTCCGATAATATAAATTGCTGCACCTCCGTTTGCACCTGTCGAATTATTTTCTCTTATAATACAGCTATCGAGATAAACGCTGTTGGCACTGGATAATCCCCGGATAGCCACTCCATTGGCGGTTGCGTTCATTGTGTTGTTGTAAAACTGACAGTTAATGGCCTTAAAAAGGCTGGAAACTTTGACAGCACCGGCAATTCCGTTACGGAAGGTACAATTACGGGCAATGCCCACACCACTTCCGATCGCTGGCGAACCCGAGGCTGAACCAATACTTAGCAATGCATTGTTGAATATCAGATTGTGAAAATTTACTGTAACAATGCTATAGGCTAATACATTGGATCCGGCGATAGCACTTCCATCGATTACTACACCTGATGTTCCTCCATCAATGGTCATTGCTTTCGAAGGTGCAGGTAAGGCTGCTGAAACGGTTATGGTTTTCACATCGTTTGCAATTGATATTGTATGAGGTGAATTCGTGTCGAGATTAGCATCTAAAATTGCCTGACGTAACGTGCCCGGTCCTGAATCGGCGCCGCTGGTTACCTGAAAATCTGTTGCAGATACAAGCGAGCAGATGCCGGTGAAGAATAGAAGTAAGAATGTTGTTCTCATTGCTGTGATTTTTAAGTGTCGTATCTTTTTTATAAAATGATTTTTTGAATTTTCCGTGTGCCATCAACCCTGTAGCTTACTAAGTAAACTCCGGCATGTAAGTATCTTAAACTTATTGAATTGTTGTCTCTGGCTGATATTCCTACAGTCTGGCCTGTTGTATCATAAAGAATGACTGAGTCAGGATGATCTATCCCTGTAAATGTAAGCCGGTTAGTGGCTTTGTCAATATTAAAACGGGCTGTTTTTTCAGATTGGAATTGATTTGCTGTAGTTGTGGAAACACTAATGGAGGCACTGCTGGTTTTTGTTGAGAAGTTACTGTTAACAGTAATACTGTCAATGCTGTAACCTACACTTCCTTCAGTTTTGGTTTGAACACGCATTTTCATCAATGTTCCTGAACCGTTAACCGGACTTGCCGACGACCATGAGACCTTTAATGTGCCGGTTGAAACAGGCGTAATGGTAATGTTTCCTGCTGCAGCAAGTTCGTTTTCAATTGAATAGCCTGTATAGTCCATCATTGCAGCATCGTAATGAAAGTAAAATTCAAAACCGTAAACAGGTACTGAAACATATTGACTCATGTGTACCGGAATGTCAAGTTGCTGATTAGTTCCGGCTGTTAAATTCTGAAGACTTAGTTTAACTAATTGGTCACTCATCCGTTGAGCATAGCGCTGACCAAAAGTAACCAATGAGGACGAGTTAAAGTGAATACGATCGGGGTTTGCCGTTAAGCCTTCAGAGCCTGCCACATCGTAGTTTGGAAGAATGTTGATCAGATTTTTGGTATATCTTGAAATTGAATCAGCATTAACACTGGCACTGTTGGGCTCATTGAAATATTTGCCCATTTCTCCGGCGATAAAGGGCAGATCGCTAATGGCCAGGTCCTGTCGAATACGTTCAACCAATGTTTGAAGATTTGCCTGATAGTTCGTGTTAAGTGCGGTGACGCCATCACTTTCGCCCTGGTGCCACAAAATTCCGAGAAGTTGACCGTTGCGGCTGGCTACTTTTGCACGATCGATCAGATTGGTGTACAAATTAAAACTGGCAGTTGAAGAGGTAAACAAATCGTTGTTCAACCATTGAGTAATATTGGTGCCGCCTGCAGCACAGGGTACGAGTGCGATTTTGACTTTATTGTTAAACATGCGTGCAAGTTCGGTAGCGAACGACATACCCAATCCCACTCCCGCTTCAGCTTTGTCGTAATGCAACGGATGTTTGGCGGTTACCCATAATGAATCTTTGTTCATGCTATGGATGTTTGCAAAGGAAACGGTGTCCATTGGCATTCTGATTACTCCGCGACCGGCCATGTTTGATTGTCCGGCCAACAGCACCACATAGGTGGGTACAACCTCGCCCAGTGTGGGTAAAACGGTAGTCATCAGATTCGATTCCCCGCTTTCTTCACTGGTAGTAATTGCTTTAAGGCGTATACTATACCACGATGAGTTATGCAGGCCTTTAATGGTCACAGGGCTGGTGCTTTGAACAGGTGAAAAAGCTTTGTACGTAGCACCTCCATCAGTTGAATATTTATAATTTACAACGGTATTTTCGCTTTCATTTTGTTGGGTGAAATAAACTGTAACCTGACCATCGCCATTCGTAATGGAAGTGATAACCGGCGAAGGGAAGAAGATGTATTCATACGCTCCCATGTCCGGGGCATTGTCTCGTGTCTCTCCCCGTTGATCAGTGCTACTCCATCCGGTTTCTGATGCTTGTGGGTTAATTGCTACTGAACCTGCCACAAGCGCATGAGTTTTTGTAAACGAACCATCGGGCAATGCTGTGATTCCACCATTGTCTGAAAGAGTGGTGTTCAGGATGATTGCCGGTGATTCGCTCAAAACGATATTTTCGGCTGTTTCGCTTTCGTTCCAGGCGGCACCGCCTTCATATATATTTCTTCCAGTAGTTGAAGTAAGCCAGCCTGTGGTCCAGGTGATATTTCTTCCGCCGGCAGTGCTGTTGCTGTTATTCCCGATAACTATACTGTAGTTAAGTACAGCGTTTCCATTAACCCTGTCGATGCCTCCACCGGAAACAGCTGCCGTGGGATTTCCCTGAACATTGTTCCCATAAATGGTACAATGGCTAAAAGTGATGGTTGGTGTCCAGGTGGAAGATCCTCCGCCACCAATTTGAACTCCTCCACCAGCACTTGTTGTTACAGGTGATCCTATAACGGGTGTGTTGTTCCCGGAAATGGTTGAGTTAGTGATTGTAGAATTATCGGTGAGAAGTCCGCTTCCTCCCTGAATATAAATGCCACCGCCAAACGCAGACCCAACAAAGGACCCCAATGAATTTCCACTTACGGTAGTGTTGGTCATTGTGAGTTTGCTTTTATACGTGCTTGTCCCTACCTGAAGTGCAATCCCTCCGCCGCGGTTGGCCTGGTTGTTAAAAATAGCGCAGTTATTAATGATTGTAACTCCAGCACTTGAAATTCCTCCACCAAACGATATTCCGGTGCTTTTATTCACATTATTGTAAACCAGGCAATTGTTCATTTCCAGCCTTGAAGCGGCATTGCCGCCTGCTATTCTAACAGCAGCTCCACCGTTGATATTGGAAGCAGCATTGCCATTATCCCGAATAATACAGTTGTTAAGTGTAAGATTATTGGCCGAACTGATCCCGTTGATGGCCGTTCCACCTGATCCTGCATTGGTATTGTTGTAGAATAAACAATTGTTGCAGGTCACTGTATTGCTGATTTTAAGTGCTGCCGCACCTCCTCCGGTAAATGTACAGTCTGTGAAAAAACCTGTTCCTCCGATACTTACAACAGCTCCGTTGAAGGTAATGTTATTAAAATTAACCGTCAGGCCCGTTGCGCTTACTACCATATTCACGGTGTTCGACGAACCGGTGATTGTTACTCCGAAACCTCCGTCAATGGTCATTGCTTTGTTTAAGGTAGGCAAAGCCGATGAAAGAATAATAGCGGTCACTTCACTGGAAAAGTTGATAGTGTGGGGTGATGCTGCATCAGCATTGGCATCGGTGATTGCCTGGCGCAGAGTGCCAGCTCCTGCATCAGCTCCGGTTGTTACGGTGAATTCTGTCGCCTGTACAAGCTGAAAAAAGGCTAGCAACGCAATTACTAAAGTGATAGTGTGTTTCATTTTATATTTGATTATTAGTTTCTGTTAGCACGTGAAATTGTCATTTTTTAAAAATGGAGATAAAGTTGAACCATATTCAATTTCTTCTCCGGGCCCGATAGGTGGCTCCGATTGTAGTTCCAGTGAAATATCAACATCGATGTTAATTGTGTTGATTTGCGGTTGCTGGTATGGTGTTTTTGTTGTCATGTTTCTTAAGTTAGAGATTACTGTTTGATAATTTCGATTTCCTGACGAATAATGCATCGTTATAAATTGTTAATTGTCAGTTTTTTGATGATATTATTGACCCTTACTAAATAAAAACCAGCACCTACGCGATGTGTTTGTAATGAATTTTTACTGATTTGACCAGTAGCTATTTGCTGACCCGTAGTGTTATAAATAGTATAGTTACTACCTTCAATGGCACGAATCTCAATTTCATTTTGTGCATTTACTAGTATTTGTGCTGTAGGTTCAGTAGGTCTTACTACTTGGGTAGTTCCTCCGGATGTGCGGAAGATAAGGCTAAAACGATTACCGCTTGTTGTTTCATTACTAAAAGTATACACGTTTATACCATCAGTCAAATCAGTTTCTGCAAGTGTAACATTATCTTTCAATATAACTTTTACATCATTTGGCAGGTTGCTTATCTCGTTGGCTGTCAGGGTAAACGAGGATGCTGAGCCGGGAACAAATGCTACCCCGATTTCCTGATTTAAGGGTAATGTATTCAACCCGTTAATTGCCAGTATTTCAGCGCCTTCTGTGGTGTAAATCTCTGGAATCAATGGGTTTTCGTTGCTCATTTTGGGTGAATCGTACCAGTCGAATACATTTGAAGCTTTTTCATCTGTGTAAAGTAACAATTCATCCTGATTAGTACCATTCGATACCTGTAGGCGAACCTTTGTACGCTCTGATTTTAAAGCAGCTGGTGCTTTCAGTTTGTTGTTTGTGTTTGTGTCGTGATGCACCATATTAGTTGTTAATTCCATATTAGAATTACCTACAATTGAGGCTCTCACCCAAAATGCCTGCATAGGTGGTATCAACGAACTAACATTGTTTGGAGAAGCCTCTCCTGAACCATTCACAGTAGAAAATGACCAGCTTCCACTTACTCTTGTTCTGTACCACATGGTTGAAGTTGGCATTTTTGAAGCGTTTGCCAATGCTACTGCTTCCCAGTCTAAATATGCGGTGTAAGGATTTCCAATCAAATTGAAACCGTATTTATTAACATTGCTTGATGCATAACGGGTTAATGGGATTGAAATATCGCCGCTATTGATTGTACCTGTAAACTCTACAATATTTGGAGCTGCATTTACGTTGACTATATACCCTTTTTTTGCGGTCATGGTTGTGCCCGATTCCGACCAATCGCTGCCTGTTCCAATACCTTCGTTATAACCCTGAATGCGGGTTAAGTTAGTTGGAGTTACAGTGCCTTGTACGGGTGATGTTAAATACCAACTCTGATTGGTCAGGTATTGTTGTACTTTGGAAGTACCCCCGTTTACTGTTAGAACCCCGCTGTTTTTAAAGGTGCCTGTGCCACTTGCCGAACTATAGATGGTGAAATTACCTGATACCTCAAGCGTTGATTCTGAATTGACGGTTAATTGCCCTTCGGGATGAATGGTAAGTGAAGGAGATGTTGTACTGGCAGTTACTGTAATCAGATGATCATCCTGTATTGAAATAGAACCGGCTGAATTGGCAGTAGGTACAACGGTTACATCCGACCATGTTCCGTTATCACCCGATTGCCATGAACTTAGGTTACTCCAGTTGCCACTTGTTTTGGAACGATAGATAACATATTCGAACGAACCCATATCGGGAGTTGAACGAACGATTCCCCTTTGGTCGTAGTTTTCTGTGCCCGAACCGGCAACTGTAGGATTGCTTGCCGCACTGCTCGCTACCAACGCATGTGTTTTTACAAATGAGCCATCGGGTAATGCTGTGGTTCCTCCATTGTCGAAAAGGGTGGTGTTCAGCACTGTAGAGGGTGCATCTGTTAAAATGATATTTCCGGTTGTTGTAGTGGAATTCCATGAAGCACCTCCTTCGTACATGTTCCGTCCCGTAGATGAAGTGAGCCAGCCTGTAGTCCAGGTAATGTTTCTTCCGCCTGCAGTACTGTTGCTGTTATTGCCTATAACAATGCTGTAATTAAGTACTGCGTTACCATTAAGCCTGTCGATACCTCCACCGGAGATGGCTGATGCAGGATTGCCCTGGACATTGTTTCCATAGATTGTGCAATGTGTAAAAGTGATGGTTGGTGTCCAGGTGGAAGAACCTCCACCGCCGATTTGAACTCCTCCACCTGCACTTGTTGTTACAGGTGATCCGATAACGGGTGTGCTGTTTCCAGAAATGGTTGAGTTGGTGATACTTGAATTATCTGTGACTAATTCGCTTCCTCCCTGAATATAAATGCCACCGCCAAAAGCTGATGCAACAAAGGAACCCAACGAGTTTCCACTTACGGAGGTGTTAGTCATAGTGAGTTTGCTTTTATACGTGGCTGTACCCACCTGTAGTGCGATTCCTCCTCCTCGGTTGCCCTGGTTGTTATATATAGCGCAGTTATTAATAACTGTAACACCTGCACTGGAAATGCCGCCACCAAATGATGAGCCAGTGCTTTTATTTACATTGTTATAAACTAAGCAATTGTTCATTTCCAGCCTTGATGCGGCATTACCACCTGCTATTCGAATCGCAGCTCCTCCATTGGCATCGGAAACTGCATTGCCATTATCCCTAATGATACAGTTGTTAAGTGTAAGATTGTTAGAAGAACTGACACTATTAATTGCAGTGCCACCGGATCCTGAATTGGTGTTGTTGTAGAACAAACAATTGGTGCAGGTAACGGAATTTGTAACTTTTAGTGCAGAGGCTCCGCCTCCGGTAAATGTACAGTCTGTGAAATAACCTGTTCCTCCGATACTTAAAACAGCTCCGTTGAAGGTGATGTTATTAAAATTAACCGTCAGGACCGCTGCGCTGACTACCATATTCACTGTGTTCGACGAACCGGTGATGGTCACTCCGGAACCTCCGTCAAAGGTCATTGCTTTATTGATAGTAGGCAAAGCAGATGCAAGGGTAATAGTCAACACATCATTAGCGAAATTGATGGTGTGCGGTAAAGCAGCATCAGCATTGGCATCGGTGATGGTCTGGCGCAGGGTTCCGGTACCTGAATCTGCTTCTGATGTAACTGTGTAGACTGTTGCATTCAGGCTGCTGATCATACTCAGCAGGAATAAAATAGTAAAAATGTGTACTTTCATGATTGATTTGTAGTTAATGGTAAATTACACTGCAAATGTATCAGCATCTCAGTTCTTTATCCCGATAAAAAAGTGCATTTGTTTTATTAATTTGTGCATTAGCTGGTAATTAAACCATTAAAGGATTATTTTCTTTGAAATAACATTCTTACCTGAACTAAATTTCATTAAGTATACTCCTGGTGCTATGTTCGAATAAGTGAAAATCCCGGAAACAGACTGTTGCCCATTTCCGGTGAATATTTCTGAATTTAGTTTTTGTCCGTTCAGGGCATATAGCGATACCTGAATTTTGTCAGTAATATTTTTCGATGTGAATTGAAACAGAAGTGTTCTACTGCCCGTATCCAACTTTACATCAACCGTGGCCTCAGCATCCCAAACTGTTCGATCGACAGAGGTTGAAGTGCGGGTCGGATTTTCATACACCTTCAATGGTGTTAATCCATTCCACAAATGAATGATGTTCGCTCCCTTTGTCAGATTCTGAAATGGTCCGGGTGATGCGGTGCCATCGCTTTTAATGGGATTTCCCTTGTAATCTCTATCCAGGAAGGTTGGAAACGGAAGTGTTCCTGCATTCATAAAAACATCATCGACGTTTAATTGCAGGGTGAGGTTTTCAATATCAATGGAATAGGAGATACCAGTTGTGAGTTTACTGTTGAAGTCATAATTCGCAGATGAATTGTAAGTTTTCCACCTGTTCTGCCACGATGCAAAATTCTGAACCCCTATAGTTGTAATATTGAATTTTGTTTGTGTTGGTGTGGCATCATAAATATTATAATCGAATTTGCGGTTCGATGAGAAATAATAATCGGGCGGGTAAGTGCTCACCATTGAGGTGCTATTCAATACCACATTGTTAAAATAAAACTGATGGTCGCTGGTGCTTCCGGTTCTGTTTTTATCTATAAAATCGTATATAGCAACCTTAGTCGACCCGAGAATCAAATTGTGCAGTGCAGTAATTCCACCTGCATTCCGGATGGAAATACCCCAGTCCTGATTGACAATGATGTTATTATCGAGAATCAATTTATTTTCTGCCGCAGTCCCGATTTCCAGATCAAAACCTTTTTCTCCTCCGATAATCAGGTTGCTGTGAGCCCGTGTGCCCGGGCCTGCGCCACCATCGAACCAAAGTGTCCATTTGCCGTAGTTGTTTCTGAATAAATTATTAGCAACGATGGTGTTTCTCGGGCCGTGCATTTTCACTCCCGCCGATTCCCAACGTTTATTCCCAACAAACATCAGATTTACATTGCGTTCCAATACATTGTTGGTAAACGTGACATTACTTGGGAAATAGGCCGCTGTGCCGGCTGCACCATTGTCGGAAATGTAGTTGGAATCAATGATGTGGTAGGATGATCCGGTAGCAAGACCGTTAGATCCGGTTTCCAGATCGACTGCGCTGTTTCCTTCGTTCCCGAAATCGATTCCTACGCCATTGGCAAACCGAATCACATTATTTTTAATCACCCAGCGATTGCCCGACCGGGTGCCAAGTGCACCGGCCTGTTGCCATTCCGGGCGTGTTGATTCCCAAAAATTGGCAGGATACTGATTACCGCAATGCTCCATGATAAATCCCTCCACATTGATGTACCCTAAACGGCGCTTGTGAGGTGCAAATATTCTACGACGTGTACTGATTTCAACTGTGTATTTGTTAGGATTATCCTCCGGAAAATGAATATACAGATTATCAGTATTCCGATCGTAATACCAGGTACGTACAGATGCTTTCATTTCCGAAAGGTAGGGTTTCTGAATGTACATTTCTCCATCAACAAACACCTGACCAATAGTATACACCATGTTGATATCGCCGGAATAACCAAAATTGACTACCTCGGCACGACCTTCGCGTCCGTAAGGTGTGGAAGAGCTGGCCACTTTAAACGGATTCTTATTGTCTACATAACAATCGTCATTAAACAGCGAATCTTCGGGAATGGCATAATACACATTCGGTGCATTCTTCTTCCAGCCTGGCTTCCAGATATCCGAACCTTTGATAAATACATTTTTGTCAGGTTCGGCTAAATAAACGATGGGTTTACCTGCCGATCCCCCACGTGGCGGACTCACCCGCTCCCGATAGATGCCCTCGAGCACAAAAACAGTATCGCCGGCCATTGCTACCGAAGCGCCCTTTGATATTGTTTTAAAGGGACTTTCCTGTGATCCGTTGTTTGTGTCTGACCCTGTTGGTGAAATATAATATTTAACTGAAAAAGCGGTGTTTGTACTTAGTAAAACTACTACTAAAAACCTGAATTTTAATTGGAAAACGTTCATTCTTTGTGTTTTAAATGACTAAGCTTATTTTACGATAAAGGTGAAATCCTGATATGTTGTTTTGATTTCACCATACCTGGAATTCCTGATTTCAAGTTTTGCTTTGTAGGTTCCGGGCTTTGTATAGCTATACCGGAAGTTACTCATATTGTCGGAAATAGTTTTAATTGCGATTCCCCGATCCGACTGAACCCTGTTCAGAGAGAGTTCTTTGGTGATGAACCAGTCTTCATCGTTACGCTGTGCAGTACCCCTGATGTCCATCTGAGTAGTGGTGTTTGTCCAGGTATTTGCGCCTGAAATGTTAACCGCACGGAATCCTGCATTAGCTATGGTTGTTGATTTTAGTAGTCCGATGGAAGTATAGGCGTACACTTCAAAGTCTTTGATCCTAACCTGACGGGTAGTTCCGGGTAGCGAATCAGAACGGAACTTAAAGGCAATAAAAAAGGTATTGCTTTTATACTTTGTGAGATTGATTTTTCCTGAAGGATAAGCCACACTGATACTGGTAGTGTAATTAGGCGTGTTGGCCGGAGTAACTTCTTCCCATTTTGTAGCAGGATCGTAAATTCCTGCCTGTGTATACGATCCTGTAAATGTGTCGGAGATATAAACGCTCACTGGCCGCGGCTGATCGACATTCCCGTAGGCAGTAAAATTATTGAATTGAAAATACGCTGAGTCAACAGGGATTTCAATGCGATGCCTGTTTTCAAATACTGCACCCTCTTCGCCCGACCAGAACGTAACATAGTCGCAATCGCCACTAAAGCTGAAGGTAATCTCCGAACCCGCTTTTACTTCCAGAGAATCGGGAGTGAACACTGCTGTGGGTTCGTCGATTTCTGTTGTGGAGCAAGCATACATAAACACAATCAGCAAAAACGCTATCGAATGAAATATTGATGTTTTCATGTTTAACAAGTTTGATTTTTATAAAATAGTTTGCCTGTAATTACCAACCTATGTTTTGTTTTCCCTTCATAAGGTTATTTGAACTCATTTCCCTTTCAGGATAGGGGAGTAACATAAATTTCTCGTTTACCCGGTTGATCACTGTAGGATTTGTACTCAGGTAGTTGGCATCAGTCGAAAGTGCTTTCATCACCGGAACCAGTATTCCCCAGCGAATTAAATCCTGACGGCGGTGTGCTTCAAAGAATAATTCCCGTGCCCGTTCATCCTGAATTTTGGCAATAAAGTTTTCGGGGTCAGAAAGCGATGGATCCATATTTTTGTCGAACATCGATGCTGAAGATCTCATTCTGATTTCGTTAAGGGCCCACATTGCACTATCAGTCACCTGATTCATTGCTTTTACTTCTGCTTCGGCTAATACCAGCAAAACTTCTGCATAGCGAATAAGTGGAAAATTAATTGGCGAATTGTTGGTGTACTGTGGCAGATAGGTTTCATATTCTCTGTAAAACTTCCCTATGTATCGCTTCGTGGAACCAGCCGGGACATGACCTTCTTCAAAGTTGGAGTTTTTAAAGTTGTGCGGACTAATATTCCAGTCTCTTCTCACGTCAGTAACTTCAAAAAGATTGAAGTATTTTGTTGTATTATAGGTTGTTAATCCCCATGTCACCTGATTGCCATCTCTTCGGTAGGGTACGGTATAACTGTGAAAGTTACCAAATGCTGTGTAAATATCCTGCTTCCCGTTTCCAAAGAACTCCACTTCAAAAATAATTTCATTGAAGGTTCTGTCGTATTTATCCTGAATCAGATTCATGAATACTTCTTTGTAATCCGGATTGAGCTTGTGTTCGCCCGAATTAATCACTTTTTTTGCATAGGTCGCTGCCTGCTGATATCCTTTGTTGATGTAAAACGGCCATCCGGCGCTTCGAAGATAAACACGGGCCAGCAACGCCTGTGCAGCGGTTTTGGATGCCCTTCCTGAGCGTTCTGTAGATAACATCTCTGAAGGCAGTGGGAGAACTTCTTCTGCAAATTTCAAATCTGTTTCGATTTGTTCGAATATTTGCTCCGCCGGTGAAGTAGCAATATGCACATCGTTCGGATTTTTAGTGGAAACAAGTTTCAGAGGTACTGCTCCCCAGTTCTGAACCAGGTGGTAGTAGTACAAGGCACGAAGAAAACGGGCTTCACCAGTTCTGCGCAATTTCAGTACTGAATCCATTGGCACCCTGTCAACGTTTTCGAGAAAGATATTTGCCCGGTTGATTCCTTCGTAACAACTTTGCCAAACTCCGGAAAGTACGGGGTCGGAAGGGGTAAAGTCGAAGAAGGGTACTCCGATGGATGAACTGCTGCTTTGTACACACAAATCATTACAGAATAGATCCATTTCCACTACGAGATTTCTTCCGTACAAAAACCGGGAAGTCATATTCTGATAGACACCGTTTAACGCTCTTTCAGCTTCAATTTCTTTTGTGAAATAGGTCGAAGGACTGATAAAATCGGTAGGTTCAACATCGAGATACGAACAACTTCCAAGTGTATATGTCAGCATTATGCCAACCATTAAATTAGTTATTTTCATTGTGTTGTGTGTTTTAGAATTTGACATTTGCACCAAAAACAGCCATTAACGAACGGGGATAGCTGGAGAAGTCAAAGCCACGGGTCATGTTCGAGAACTGGGTGGAGACTTCCGGGTCGAAACCTGAATATCGTGTTAATGTCCATACATTGGAGAAGGTGGAGTAGAATCTGATGGAAGAAATTTTTAGCTTTTTTGAGACACTTTCCGGTAGGGTATAGCCCGCTTGCAATGTTTTCAGTCGGAGGTATGATCCGTCTTCTACCATCCAACTATTGTAGGTGAGGTTGGTACGTTGCGAGCCTACTACAGGGATGTCGGTAGCGGAATTGGTGGGTGTCCAGCTTCTCAGAATGTCAACCGAATAGTTTTTGTTCAACATGGAAGCCGATGTATAGGCCCATTTATTCCCGTTTAAGATTTGATTTCCGTAGGACCATTGAAAGAATACTGTAAAATCGAAATTGTTAATTCTGAATGTGTTGTTGAATCCACCGATGAATAATGGGTTTGCATTTCCAATAATGGTGCGGTCGCTGGCATCAATTTTTCCGTCGTTATTTAAATCCCTGAACTTCATAAATCCGGGTTGTACACTGGGGCGATCAACAGCCACATCAGGTTTCAGCGAATAATTCCCGGACGCATCTTTGTAAAAATCACTTTCCTGCAACAACCCATCGTATAAATAGCCATACATTAACGAAAGGGGTTCACCTACAATGGCTATGTATGCCGGCACATCATTGAAAAATAGCAGATTGCGGGTCATCGATCGTTGTCCGTCGGCCAGAGACATTACCGTGTTCTTATTTGTCGAAATATTGAAATTCACATCCCAGTTTACTTTCTTTTTGTTGATGATCCTTGAATTTAATGTGAACTCAAAACCCTGGTTACGAACACTTCCCACATTTTTTTCAGCCTGTGTGTATCCCGACGAGTAAGGTAAGTCGGCATTCAACAACAAATCAAAGGTTTTTTTATCGTAATAATCCACTTCAATTTTAATTTTGTTTTTGAATAATGAAAACTCAGCCCCCAGGTCGAGTTGTTCGGTTGTTTCCCATTTTAAGGCGATATTATCCATCTTGCTCATAATCATTGCCGAGTTATTTACTAATCCCCCAAAAGGATAAATCATCCCATCACTTTTCAGCTGTCCACGACTTGCAAAATCAGACACATTGTTGTTTCCGGTGCGTCCCCAGCTGGCTCTTACCTTAAAATCATCGACAGTGTTTTTAATTTCTTTCATGAAGGGCTCCTGCGAAACAACCCAGGCAACTGACCCGGATGGAAAATAAGCCCAACGGTTGTTGATGTCAAACTTGGAAGATCCATCGGCCCGGAACGAAGTCGTGAAAAGATATTTTGAGTTAAAAGAATAATTCACCCTGCCGAGGAACGACATTAATCTCCATTCTCCTGAGGTGGCATTCACTTTAAGTGCAATACCATCTTCAAGTCCGCTCATTCCAAGCGATTCGTAGGGTAAGTTCGTGGCGCCGAATACATATCCTGTCGATTGTCTTCCTGATAGGGTAAAGCCGGTTACCGCATCCAAACGATGAACTTTTTTAAAGGTTTTAGTGTAGCTTAAGGTGTTTTCATTGACATAGCTTAAGTTGGATAACTGCGTGATTCTGCCCTGCACACCCTGGGCAGTATACAGTGCATTTGTCGTCCTGGCTCCGTAGAAAATGGAATTGTCGTAATCAAGCTGATTCAATCCTCCTGTAATACGCAATCGCCAGTTTGCTGAAGGTTGATACTCAATGAAGGTGTTTCCTGAAAGCGAGCTCGTCTTTCGATCGGATCGGGTGTCGACCAGATTAGCAATTGGATTGGCCTGACGATCGGTAGGGTCCGTATTCAGGGGTTGCTCCATTTCGTAGAGATTTTCATTATTGTAAAGAAATGGTCGGGTACCCCACATCGATTCCAATACATAACTTGAACGACTGTCGGGATCGACTCCGGTAATGAGCCCCGATGAAAATGATCCGGTAACACCCATTTTGAATTTATCGCTAAAACGTTGTTCAAGATTAATTCGTCCCGTATAACGTTTACTTCCGGAAGTAATAATAACACCTGTCTGGTTGTGATAGGTTGCAGAAATCAGGTATTGCGTGCGATCCATTCGTCCACTGGCCGATATATAATGGTTTTGTATTTCAGCCTGTTGAAAGACGTGATCCTGCCAGTTCACGACCGGCATATTTTTATAATCTTCAACGGTCATTTGCCGGAAATCAATATAATTTTCCTTAGCACTTGTGGGATATAACTGAAGCTGCAATTTTACAAACTCATAGGGATCCAGTACCTCAATTTTAGCGTTTGTTTTCTGAATTCCATAGTAACCATTGTATTGAACAGTGGGTTTACCTTTGACACCTTTTTTAGTAGTTATCATAATAACACCGTTGGCACCTCGGGCGCCGTATATAGCAGTGGCCGATGCGTCTTTAAGAATGGTGATGGATTCGATATCATCGGGAGAAATCAAGCTGGCCGACATCTCATCGGTAAGCGGAAAACCGTCGACAACATACAATGGTGCGTTGCTTTGAGTAATCGAGTTACCTCCCCGGATAACAATATCCACCATTTCACCCGGCTTGCCGCTCAGAGAGGTTGCCTGTACGCCGGCAATCTTACCGCCCATTGCTTCCTGAAATGATGCAACCGGATTTTTTTGTACTTCTTCAATTTGTAGATTCGCCACCGAACCGGTTAAATCTTTTCTGTTGACCGTTCCATATCCGATTACAACAACTTCTTCGAGGTTCTTGCTGTTTTCTTCCAATACAACAACGATGTCTTTATTGTTGCTTACTGTAATCTCCTTTGTGTTAAATCCCAAATAGGAAACTACCAAAACTGAATTGACAGTTGCCTCAATCGTAAACCGTCCATTGAGATCGGAAATGGTGCCCTTTGCAGTACCTTTAAGCAGGATATTGGCACCGATTACATATTCACCGTTTTTATCGAGTACGGTGCCTTTCAGGGTAAAGCGGTTCTGACTAAATGATAAATTGATTGTTGATATAAATACCAATAACAGAAGAATTTTGTGAAGCCGATATGTTTCAATACCAACATTTAAATTGTGTTTACTCATGATGAAATTTTTAGTTTTTACATTCCTATGCTAATTTCTGCTGCAAAAGTGCGACAATTTTACGTAGGTATAATGATACTTTAGTGCATTTATTTTTGAAATTTGTGCATTTCAATAGGATATGAATAGTTTCAGTTGTTGATATTAATTGCTTTGGATATAGAAGGTTAAACCAGTCAAATTGCTTCTGTATTGAAAAATGAAATTAATGCATTTGAAAAAAATGTAGTAGATTTGCGTCCTGTCTACTAATACAATACCATACAATGTTGCGTTTAAAGCTGTTTTTGTTCTTCATCCTGATAGTTGTTTCCCTGCATGGAAATGAATTGTCGATTGAACATATCGGGCTTGATAAAGGCCTCAATCAGATTACCGTTTTTTCATTGTACCAGGATGAAAATGGATGTATTTGGATTGGAACCAACGATGGGATTATGTATTACTATGGCCATAGTGTTGAAAGTCTTACAACTCCATCTTCCAATCCTGCACTCACCTCGGGAATTGTTTCAACCATTTGCGGTGATAGGAAAGGTAAAATTTTTGCTCTGGTAAACAACCGAATTGTAGAATATGATATAAGAACAGAGCAGTTAAAACCTCTGGCTGTTCCCGGGGAGCTGACTAAGAAACGTATCACAGCGATATTTTATGGTAAAAGTGGTTTATGGATTGGTGCTGAAAATACTATTTATGTAGCTAATGATAAAGGTGTGAACTTATATACTGAACTCAGTGAATCATATACTATTTCAGCTTTGTGTGAGGTGTCGTACGGACCACTGGTGGTAGGAACCATTGAAAGTGGAGTAATTAGTTATAATGATCGTGAAGTACGTAGGCAGCTTATTCCTAACTCCACTGCTGTCAATACGATATTGGAAGACAGCAAGCAAAATATATGGGTAGGAAGCAGCGAAAAAGGACTATATAAAATTGACCGGAATTTATCCATTTCTCACTACTTGGTGACTAACGGACTTTCTAACAATGCGGTTCGTTCGGTATGTGAAGATGGTAATGGTCAAATCTGGGTTGGTACCTTTACCGGTTTAAACCGTCTCGACCCGTCCACAAATGTTATTCAACGTTTTGGTAATACTGATTCGAAACGTCAAAGTTTGAGTAGTCAATCTGTCCGATCCATCATAAAAGATAATCAGGGAACAATCTGGATTGGGACTTATTTTGGTGGTATCAATTATTTTAATCCAAATCCAGACATCTATAGTTATTTTAATTTCCAAACCAGCCAAAACGATTTCACCTATCCAATCATTGGTCAGATTATTCAGGATATCCGGGATGATTTCTGGGTTTGCTCGGATGGAAAAGGATTGATACAATTCAACAGAAAAGCCAATAATTATCGTTTTTATACGACAACGAATTCGGGAATATCGGGTATAAGCCTGAAATGTATTTCCTATGATAAGAATCAGGATGTTCTGTGGATTGGAACCTACCGAAATGGATTGAACCGTCTGGATATTCAAAGCAAAACGTTTACTCATTTTACAATAGGAGGCCCCAATTCAACAATACCTCCGGAATGGACAGAATCGGTACAAACCATGGTTAGGTATAAAAACCTGCTTTTTTTAGGTACTATTTACGGGATTTTCAAATTCGATATTGATACTGGCAAATCTACCCATCATGTCCTAAATAAAAGTGTTCGTGATTTGATTATTAAGGATGATCAATTATGGATTGCTTATCAGGATGGATTGGTATGTTATGATTTGTTAATCAATAAAATTGTAAAGGAATATAATCAGTACGATAAAACGACAGCCTTGCCTCAGAACCGTATCACCAAGCTATTATTTGATGATCGTAATCGGCTTTGGGCTGGTACCGATGGTGGTGGACTTTGTTTGCTGAATGAGGATAAAGTGTCGTTTACCGTTTTCAATAAGGACAATAGCAGTATTGAAAGTGATAATATCAGTAGTGTGTTTAAATCCCAGGAAGGGATGATTTTGATTGGCACCAATAAAGGTTTTTCAAGATTAAACCCGGAAAGCCTCAAATTTGATAATTTCAACACCAGTAATGGGTTCCCACTACAATCGCTGAGTTATGGTAGTATATCGGTAACCAACAATAATGAACTGGTGATGGGGGGACTCGATGGTATGACCATCTTCAGGGAAGAGTCATTATCGACTAAAGGGGTGGATTACAGCATGCGCTTTACTGATTTATGGGTGAATAATATTAAGGTAAAACCAGGCGATGAAACAGGAATATTGAAAGAATCGATGGTTTATACAAACAAAATTCGGTTGAAATCGAATCACAAAACGATTTCGATTGCCTTTGCCACAGATAATTTTATCAAGTCAAATCAGACAGAATTTCAGTATAAACTTGACGGTTTTGATAAGAAATGGTTGACGCTTGCGCCTGGTTCAATGATTGGATACATGAATCTTCCTGCTGGCAGCTATACTTTGTTGGTTAAAAAACAAAATCAGGAGGAAGTGGATGAAGTCATTTTACTGGGGATAAAAGTGCTACCTCCGGTTTATTTAGCCTGGTATTCCTATTTGTTTTACATCACTTTTATAGTAGGTTTTTCAATCTGGGTTTTTACCTTTTACAGATCCCGGTTGTTGTTGACGACATCGCTTGAGTTTGAACGTCGCGATAAAGAACAAAAGGAGCTGGTTTCGCAGGCAAAACTAAAATTTTTCACGAATGTTTCGCACGAATTCCGTACGCCGTTAACCTTGATCCTCGGACAGCTCGAAATGCTGATGCAATCGGAGAAAATCGCTCCATCTTTGTATAAAAGTATCGTGCATGTTCATTCCAATGCCTTAAAACTGAATAACCTGATTAATGAGTTGCTGGATTTCAGAAAACAAGAACAGGGCTTCAAAAAGTTAAAGGTAAGCAATCATAATTTTGTGAGTTATTTAGAGGAAATTGTGCTCTCGTTTCATGAGTTTGCACGTTTTCATAAAATCGATCTGAGTTTTTATTCCGAATCCGATGTTGTTGATTTGTGGTTTGATTACAATGAATTGCAAAAGGTGTTTTTTAACCTGATTTCCAATGCGTTTAAATATACTCCCGAAGGAGGTCGGATTTCGATTGGTATTGAGGTATATACCGATAAGGTTTTAGTGTCGGTGAGCGATAGTGGTAAGGGGATTCCTGAAGATATGCTTGATAAGATATTTGAACGTTTTTATCAGGTTGATGATGAACCCTTAACCGGACAATTCAATAAGGGTACCGGTATCGGCCTAGCGCTGGCAAAGGGAATCGTAGAATTACATTCCGGAAAAATTTATGCCCGGAGTATTCCTCAACAAGGAAGTGTCTTTTATGTGGAATTGAAATTTGGCAATCAGCATTTTCTGGATGGTAAGGCTGAACTGATTGATTCAATTGAGAAAGTAGAAAACTACAATCAGCAACTTTTGATTGATAATGAGTTTGTTGAAGCTGTTGCAGATAAACAGCAGAGCTTTTTTTCTACAAAACCTACGGTACTCATTGTGGAAGATAACGAAGAGTTACGTGGAATTCTTGTTCGAATTTTCAGCGCGATATACAATGTGCTGGAAGCCGCGAATGGTAAACAGGGTCTTGCAATTGCTAAAGATAAAAATCCGGAATTGATTATTAGTGATGTGATGATGCCCGAAATGGATGGTACAGAATTATGTGCAACCTTAAAATCCAATTTCGAAACCAGTCATATTCCGGTTGTACTGCTTACCGCTCAGTCGAGTCCCGAGCAGAATATTGCCGGATTGCAGCGGGGTGCCGATGATTATATAACGAAACCATTTAACGTGCGGTTGTTGGTGACCAGGTGCAATAACCTGCTGTTAAGTCGTAAAATGCTGCAGGAAAAATTCAGTAAACAAATCGACACTCATCCTTTGACCATTGCTTCCAACAAACTGGATCAGGATTTTATTGAAAAGGTGATTGCAGTTATCGAATCCAATTTGTCAAATTATAATCTGGATGTCAATTTTTTGTGTTCGGAGATGGCCATTGGCAGGAGGGTCTTCTTTTATAAAATGAAAAGTATTACCGGTGAGACTCCTAACGAGTTTATTCAGAATATTCGCTTAAAGCATGCTGCATCGATGTTGCTGAATCATCCCGAAAAATCGATTAGTGAAGTTTCCGATGAGCTGGGCTATAGTTCGGTAAATTATTTCAGCAAATGCTTTAATCAAAAATTCGGCAGTAATCCAAGTACATTTCGGAAAAATCAGCAACAGGTTGATTAGAAGATGGTTGATGAGTTTGTCATTTAATTTTCCCGTTCCTTTCTTTTTGGTTTACAAAATAAGGCTGATACGTATAGGCTGAATGGGTATTCCAGTTTGCATTGGTGTGTGGTAACAAAGGCAGAAGCCTCGCTTTAACTTTTTTGTAGGCTTTGTTGCCTGCCTCATTAGTCCATTCATTGGGGTCGATGGCGTGGTTGTACAATTCTTCACTGCCATCTTCGTAGCGTATGTAACGGTATTGATCGGTTCTCACAGAGTGGTTGTTCATTCCATAGGTAGTGATAGCCACTGCTTTCGTATCATTTTTAGTGCTGTTCATGGTAGCAA
>JAVFAG010000008.1:39319-53086 GCA_034002585.1 Paludibacter sp. | reverse complement strand
GCGAAAGCAATATCTGCAAAATGCTGCGTACTTCCACGAATGAATCCGCCAATGAAGCATTGATAGCTGAGTTAAAGGATTTGCTTCGAAAGGATCATGAAAATCAGGGCTCCGGAAGTGTGATGGATCCAGCTATAAAATTATTAGATAGGGATGTTAAGGCATTTTTAGGACAGTATTTTCTACCTCCCGTGAATTCTACAAATACCTTGCACTTCTATTTCAACGATTCTATTCCGGCCCATTTAAAAACAGTATGGACACTTACATCGCGTTAAACTATTTAAAATGTAAACTATGATGACTCGAGCAGGATTTAAAATGTATCTCAAGCCAGGCTTTGAGAATGAATATATAAAGCGCCACAGTGAGATATGGCCTGAGTTAGAAGCATTACTTAAAGAAAATGGAATTTCAGATTACTCCATTTTTTTGGATAAAGATACCAATGTACTATTTGCCTGCCAGAAATTAAATGGTGATGCCGGTTCTCAGGATCTGGGACTTGTTCCGATTGTTCAACGATGGTGGGACTATATGGCCGATATTATGGAAACTAATTCGGATAATTCACCTGTAACTGTGCCACTAAAAGAAGTTTTTTATTTAAAGTAATCCATTCAATTATTAAAGGGTTATGGTAATTAAAAAAAAGGATAGAAAGTCTGGATTATAACTCAAAAATCAGCTAATATTTCTTATTTTTGTAAAGTTGATTCTTTAATTTTTCTACCATGAACTGGAAAAAACTACAAAACGGATCGGATATCCGGGGTGTTGCCCTCGAAGGAATACCGGGTGAAGTTGTGAATTTAACTCCTGAAGTTGCTACCATATTGGGAAAGGCTTTTGTAAAATGGTTGAAACAAAGTGGAGCGAAGCAACTATCGGTCGCAGTGGGAACTGACTCACGGATTTCGGGACCAATGCTTAAACAGGCGTTTATTGATGGAATGTGTGAATCCGGTGCTAAAGTATTCGATTGTGGTCTGGCTTCCACTCCGGCTATGTTTATGACTACAGTAGCAGGCGATAAGGCGGTGTCTGCCGGGGTGATGATTACAGCCAGCCACCTGCCATTCAACAGGAATGGTTTTAAATTCTTTACTCAAAAAGGAGGGCTGGATAAAAAAGATATTTCTGAAATTCTACAACTTGCCGAAGAAAATGAATTTTCTGCAGAAGAAGCTAACCTGAAAGTTGAATCGTGGTCGTTTATCGATGAGTATGCTGCCTTTTTAGTGAATTATATTCGCTCAACTGCCAATGTCAGCTCTAATTACGAACATCCCCTGAAAGGACTGAAGATACTGGTGGACGCCGGAAACGGAGCAGGTGGCTTTTTTGCTTCGAAGGTGCTCGAACCGCTGGGAGCCGATACCACCGGCAGTCAGTTCCTGGATCCGGATGGTCGTTTTCCCAACCATGTGCCCAATCCCGAGGATGAAGTGGCTATGCAGTCGATATGCGATGCGGTTGTACGTGCAAAAGCCGACCTGGGTGTGATCTTCGATACCGATGTGGATCGTTCGGCTATTGTAGATGCGCAGGGTAATCCTGTAAATCGTAATGCGCTGATTGCACTCATTTCGGCTGTAGTGCTGGCTGAACATCCAGGGAGCACCATTGTTACCGATTCCATTACCTCCGATGGACTGACCACTTTCATAGAAAAAGACCTGAAAGGTAAGCACCACCGCTTCCAACGGGGCTATAAAAATGTAATCAATGAATCAATCCGGCTGAATACTCAGGGTGAAGAAAGCTGGCTTGCTATCGAAACCTCAGGTCATGCTGCCCTGAAAGAAAATTATTTTCTCGACGATGGAGCCTACCTCGTGGCTAAGTTGCTGGTGGAAGCTGCCCGTTTAAATGAAAAGGGCCGTAAACTGACCGATTTAATTGAAAGTCTGCATCATCCGGTGGAAAGTAAAGAGATTCGTTTTACTATTTTGGATGAGAATGCTACAGAGTATGGTAAAGTGGTATTGGCTGAGCTGGCAGGAAAAGTAAGCCTACAGAAAGGGTGGGAGCTAGTTTCACCCAATTACGAAGGTATCCGGGTGCGTTGCACTGCCGACAACGAAAAAGGTTGGTTTTTGCTGCGCTTGTCTCTTCACGATCCGGTAATGCCTTTGAATATTGAATCGGAAACTGTCGGTGGTGTGGATGAGATAACAAATAAACTGACAGACCTGCTACAGGAATTTGTAAAACTAACTATTCAGAGATAAGTGAACTGCCGTGCATGTACATTGTTGGGGAGAGAGGATTTAGCTTAGTGTGGTTGATAATCTGCTTAAAGGCAAGTTCGCTAACCATAGTTTCTTCGTAATCTAAAATAAAAAGCACTTCCTTTGTTTGGTTCTGATTCAACCCATATCGTGCCTTTTAACAGCTCAAGATATCCTTTCACTATGGCCAGACCAAGTCCCGAACCTTCATAAGGGCGTGATAATTGTATATTGGCAGACACAAACCGTTCAAAAATTACACTGAGTCGTTCGGAGGGTATCCCAATTCCTGTATCTTTAACATAAAAAATCAGACTTTGATTTTCTTTATACGAGCCCAATTCGATAAATCCGTTATTTGTAAACTTAATTGAGTTGTTGAGTAAAATCGTGAAAATGCTACTGAGTAACTTCTCATCAGTAGTAATAACGGTATCCTCAGTTGATAGTTGTAGGTTGATTTTCAGTTTTAAACCTTTATTCATTGCTTTATGCACAAAATTGGTATATTGTTCATTCATTAATTCAGACACATTAACTTCTGAAAGTTGAACTTCAATATGATGCGATTCAATTCTTGAAATTTCGATTATATCGTTAATGGTAGTGAGTAAACGCTCGCTGCTTGTATTGATAATCTGAATGTATTCGCGCTTGCTATCTTCATCTAACTGTGGATTATCAAGCAAATTGATAAAGCCAAGTATACCATTCATGGGTGTTCGGATTTCGTGGTAAATATTGCGTAGAAAAGCTGATTTAAGTTGATTGCTTTCCTCCGCTTTTTCTTTGGCCTCTAAAAGCTCCTTGTTCTTCTCATTCAGCGATTTTGTTTTCGCTTTTACCCGTGCCCGCAATACAACTGTGAATAGCAGGAAAATACATAAACCAATCGATAAGCCGGCAATTAGCCATTTTATAGAATTGGGGTAGTCGGTTCGGTGTTTATTAAACCATTTCTGAAGTGATTTGTAAATTTCTGAAGTTGGATTGTTGAATAACAGCGAAATGTGCTTGTTAAGTATATCGACAATCTCCGGGTCTGCTTTTTTGGAGAAGGCAAAATGAAGTGTTGAGTTTTCCAGTATCACACCAGAGGGTAAAATCTCCTGGTCGCATAGTTCAGAAAAATAAAAGAAACGGTCGGCAATTAGTGCATCAATCTGCTTTTTTTTCAGGGCATCTACCGATTGGGTGTAAGTATCAAATGTATGGACCATATACTGAATGTTATAAACATTCTTTACCTTTGATTTGATATATTCTTCCTGACTGGATGCTTTCAGTACGCCAACCCGCTTGTTGTTCAGATCAATGGTTTTATGAATAATACTTTCGCTGGTTGTAAACAGTTGTAACCAGGAACTTAACACCGGAACACTCAGCGTGAACAAGGAATCGCGTTCCTGTGAGTAGGCCATGTCGGGTAATACATCAATCTCTCCCTGTTCCAACAAAAGATAAAGATCCGACCATTTACCATAACAATATTCCAGTTGAATTGCCTCTTTGGCAACAACTGATTGAAGTACATCAATAAAGATACCATCAGGATTGCCTTTTTCGTTGATAAATATCTTTGGCGGATTATCGTAAACACCTACTTTTAAGTGATTGACAGACTTTGCAGAAACAAAAATCTGAAAATTCGTGCTAAGTGTTGCCAGCAATGCGAATGTTAGCATCCGGTATTTATAAGATACTTTGGTTGAATATTGGATTGCCATTGGAATGCAATTTTCAGATTTTTGCAAAGATAAACATTTTTTCTACATGAAGAATATACTGAAAACTATTGGTATACTACGACCGATCTTCCGGTTGGAGTTTATCTTCTTCGTTGTACTTCGGAAGACGGTATTGAAAACATTAACTTTATTAAAAGGTAGATATTTCTCGCAGTAGTAGAATTTATAAACCTATAATATAAAACAAAAAAACTGCCCCGTGGATTGGTTAATCCCGGGGCAGCTCATTTTAAATGTTATTCGCTTACAACCGCTTCAGCAATCGGCATTTCGCTCATGCGTTTGTACCAGTTGTAACGCCATCTTGCGTTGTCTTCGGCAGCTACGAACAGCTCTTCAGCTTCTTTCGGGAACTGCTTCAGCAGAGATGTATAACGAACCTCGCTGCGCAGGAAGCCCTGGAACATATCCCACTGTGGTGGCTTCGAATCAAGCTGCATAGGATTTTTTCCTTCTGCTTCCAGACGTGGGTCGTAACGGTAGAGGTGCCAGTATCCCGATTTCACAGCAACTTCCTGCTGCTCGTTGTTCGATTTGCCCATTCCACCTACCAGACCGTGGCTGATACAAGGCGAATAGGCAATTACCACCGATGGTCCGTCGTAGGCTTCGGCTTCGCGAATGGCCTTCAGAGCCTGAGCCTGATTGGCTCCCAGTGCCACCTGAGCTACGTAAACGTAACCATAAGTGGTAGCCATCATACCAAGGTCTTTCTTGCGGATTTTCTTACCCGAAGCAGCAAACTTGGCAATAGCCCCAACAGGAGTCGATTTCGAAGCCTGTCCTCCGGTGTTTGAATAAACTTCGGTATCCAGAACTAAGATATTAACGTTTTTGCCTGAAGCAATTACGTGGTCGAGACCTCCAAAACCAATATCATAGGCCCAACCATCACCACCAATAATCCACTGCGATTGTTTTACGAGGTACTTGCTCAGTCCATCGATTTCAGCACAGTGCTGGCAATTGTGTTTCTTTACCAACGGTTTGATTTTAGCAGCGAGTTCCATGGTTTTGTCGCCATCTTCCTTGTTGTCAATCCATTCCTGGAACAAACCTTTCAGTTCATCGTCGCAGCAATTTTCAGCAATGGCCGATTTCATCAGTCGTTCGATGCGATCGCGCAATTGCTCGTTAGCAAACAACATCCCCAGACCATATTCAGCATTATCCTCGAAGAGCGAGTTAGCCCATGCCGGACCGCGACCTTCGGGAGTAGTAGTATACGGAGTAGAAGGTGCTGAAGCCGAATAGATAGATGAACATCCGGTAGCATTAGCAATCATCTGACGATCGCCAAAAAGCTGAGTTACCAGCTTAACATAAGGTGTTTCACCACAACCGGCACAAGCACCGGAGAATTCGAAGAGTGGTGTAGCCAGCTGCGAATTTTTCACGTTGGCTTTCACATCCACTAAGTGTTGTTTCGACTGAATATTCTCCACACAGAAATCCCAGTTGTCCTGTTCTTCGTACTGAGTTTCAATTGGCACCATTTTAAGCGCTTTGCCGTTTTTGTTACCGGGGCACACTTCCGCACAGTTGTCGCAACCCATACAGTCGAGTACGTCCACCTGAATGCGGTAGGTCATGCCTGCGAACTGCTTACCATTGGCTTTCAGTGAAGCGAAAGGAGCTTTGGTTTGTTCGGTTTCGTCGAGAACAAACGGACGGATAGCAGCGTGAGGACAAACGTAGGCACACTGATTACACTGAATACAGTTATCCATTTCCCAAACCGGAACAGTAGCGGCAACACCGCGTTTTTCGTATTTCGTTGTTCCCTGAATCCAGGTACCATCTTCGCGTCCTTTAAACATCGAAACAGGAAGATCGTCACCCTTTTGAGCATTTACAGGAACCACAATATTCTGAACAAAGGATGGGAAGTTGTTAATCAACGCATCTTCATCCGGCAGGTTAGCCCAATCGGCAGGAACATCGACTTTTACATATTCACCACCACGGTCAACCGCTGCGTAGTTCATGTTAACCACTTTCTCACCTTTCTTACCATACGATTTATTGATAGCATACTTCATTTCTTTAACAGCTAATTCGTAAGGAATTACGTTGGAGATTTTGAAGAAGGCCGATTGCAGGATGGTATTGGTACGTTGTCCCAATCCTATTTCCTGAGCAATATTAGTAGCATTGATGATGTAAAGTGTGATGTTGTTTTTAGCCAGATAGCGTTTTACATCCGCCGGAAGATGTTGTTGTACTTCTTCAGGAGTCCAAACGGTATTCAACAGGAAGGTTCCGTTTTTCTTTAATCCCTTGGTTACATCGTACAAACGCAGGTAAGCCTGAACGTGACAGGCCACAAAATCAGGAGTTGTAACTAAATAGGTCGAGCGGATAGGAGAGTCTCCAAAACGAAGGTGCGAACAGGTGAATCCACCCGATTTCTTTGAATCGTACTGGAAATATGCCTGGCTGTATTTATCGGTATTGTCACCAATGATTTTGATTGAGTTTTTATTAGCACCTACAGTACCATCGGCCCCCAAGCCGTAGAATTTAGCTTCGAAGGTACCAGGGCCACCCATTGGAATCTCTTCCTGCATAGGCAGCGATGTAAAGGTAACATCATCCACAATACCAACTGTAAATCCATTGCGTGGACTTGGTAAGCTTAAGTTTTTGTAAACAGCCAACACCTGAGCAGGAGTGAAGTCTTTCGACGACAAACCATACCGGCCACCCACCACAAGCGGATGTTCAGCTTTGTTGTACAGCACGTCGCGAACGTCGAGGTACAGTGGTTCGCCACCGGCACCCGGTTCTTTGGTACGGTCGAGCACGCAAATGCGTTTAGCCGTTTCAGGAAGAACTGAAAGGAAATGTTTCGCAGAGAAAGGACGGTACAGGTGAACCGAGATAAGGCCCACTTTTTCGCCCTGAGCCATCAGGTAATCGATACCTTCGCGGATGGCTTCGGTAGCCGAGCCCATTGCCACAACCACGCGGTCGGCATCGGGAGCACCATAATAATCGAACAAACCATAGTTGCGACCGGTAATCTTGCCGAGTTCGCCAAGGTAATGTTCAACGATACCGGGAACTGCATCGTAATACGGATTACAAGCTTCACGAGCCTGGAAGTAAATGTCGGGGTTCTGAGCAGTACCACGTACTACAGGAGATTCAGAATTCAGGGCACGTTCGCGGAATTCAGCAAGGGACTGTTGATCGAGCAAAGCTGTAACTGCAGCCTCATCGATTTCTTCCACTTTTTGAATTTCGTGCGAAGTACGGAAACCATCGAAGAAGTGAACAAAGGGAACACGCGATTTCAGTGAAGCCAAATGAGCAATGGCTGCAAGGTCCATTACTTCCTGCACCGAACCGGTAGCAAACATTGCGCAACCTGTCTGACGTACCGCCATTACGTCCTGATGGTCACCAAAAATGGAAAGTGCATGCGATGCCAAAGCTCGTGCCGACACATGATAAACACCGGGAAGCAATTCACCGGCTACTTTATACATGTTTGGAATCATCAGCAATAAACCCTGTGATGCAGTAAAGGTAGAAGTAAGAGCGCCCGCCTGAAGGGATCCGTGCATAGCAGCAGCAGCACCGGCTTCGGATTGCATTTCCTGGACCTGAACAGCCTCACCGAACATGTTTGTCCGGCCGGTAGTGGTCCACTCATCAACGTATTCTGCCATCGTCGATGATGGTGTGATGGGGTAAATAGCCGCCACTTCGCTGAACATATACGCGATATGCGCAGCAGCCTGGTTACCATCACAGGTTAAGAATTTTTTTTGTTTCGCCATTTGTGTAAATAATTATAGTGTATTAATATCTATTTAATATAAAAAACCAAGCAGCCACAGTGGAACCTCGTGTTTGTGATCCACGCTGAGGGTGTCGACCGCAAAACAGGTTTTGGTGTTATGACGGTATTGGGATTGATTATCGTATTTTATTTGTATCGTTCCATCGAGACAAAAATCACTACCGTGTTTTCCCATATTTACTTTATGTCTCGAGTGTAGGGTGTTGTACAGAAAAGTCTTTCGCTCATCGTCACGGTTCACGCCGTCGTGCAACACAGCATGCATCAGGTTGGTATTATGTGCATAAACCACCCTGGGTTTTTTAGGGTAATCGTCGCCTTCGCTATAAAGTGTATTCAGTAAACGGGCATCTTTGAGGTATTTGATGTAGTTCATGATGGTTGCCCGGGAAGTTTGAATCTCGGCAGCCAGCTGACTCACATTTGCCTGCGAGGGCGACGATTGCATGATGAGGTAGAGTAATTTGCGAATCTTTGAAAGGTATTTCAGCTCAATTTGCTTGATGAAAAGAATATCAACTTCCATCATCATGTTCATCGTTTTGAGCAGGTTTTCAGAAAAAATACGCTTTTCAAGGAAAAAGGGATAATAACCGTGCTCGAGGTAACTTCCGAAATATTCGAGTGGATTAACTTTCTGTAGCAGGGACATTGAAATCTGTTCGTGATTATTTAAAATCTCATTCAACGTGTAGGAGGGAAGCTCCAGACCTGTTTTAAGATTGATATACTCGCGAAAGGAAAACCCCCGAAGGTTATACACCTGTACAATATCCTGAAGATCTTTATTTTCATCCATCAGTCGCATTACCGATGAAGCTGTGAAAATAATTTGAAGCTCCGGACATTCGTAATAGCACTGCCGTAGTTCGGCCGACCAGTTTCCATACTTAAACGTTTGATCAATGAGCAGGGTTTTTCCTCCCCGATTGCAAAATTCCTTTGCAAAATCAATCAGGGAATGATTGGCAAAATACAGATTGTTGAAGTTAATGTACAGACAGCCCGGATTATCACCATAGCGTTCGTTCGCAATCTGTAAAAGGAAAGTGGTTTTACCTACTCCACGGCTCCCCTTGATGCCGATAAGCCGTTGCGACCAGTCGATCTCGTCGAGTAGCTGACGACGAACAGGTGCATTAATATTGGCTCTCAGGTATTGATGGGTTCTGTAAAACGACTCCATGGAAACTATTTTGCCGCAAAATTAGTCAAATTATTTTGATTTTGCAATGTCGAGATTGCAAAATTAACATCCCCAACCATTCAATTCTGTTTTTCTGCCATTCATTGTCCGTTTTCAACTATTTGCTTTAGTTAAATTGTGGGCCTTTTTGGCCTGAATTACTTTTGTTGCGATTTCTAACCGAATCGAAAAATAACTATCATTTAATTTGTAAAGTATGAAAAGAATTGTTTTTATTATCGCTATCTTTAGTTTAATGGGTCTTAAAACTATAGCCCAATCACCTGTCAACTTCCATAATGGAAATGTACAGTATCATTTTTTTATCAACACCATTCCTTCAGAGTTAAACTATCCGCTAATCGGGTTTGTAAACAATGTGAATGGAAACCACGAAAGTATTCAACTGGGTTTTGTGAATTCAACTTCCGGTAATTTCGGTGGTATTCAGGTGGGTTTTGTGAACAATGTGGATGGCCGTGTGGTAGGTTTGCAAAGTGGTTTTGTAAACAATGCAGGCAATGATGTAAAGGGAATACAGAACGGCTTTATCAACAATGTTGATGGATTGGTAAGTGGTTTCCAGAATGGTTTTGTAAATTCGGTTGATGGCTCTGTGTATGGGATGCAGAATGGTTTTATTAACTCAACAGAAGACAAGTTGATTGGTTTGCAATGTGGTTTTATTAATTCCGTTGGTACCCTGAAAGGAGTACAGTATGGTTTTATCAATTCAGCAGAAACGCTTACCGGTGTTCAACTGGGCTTTATCAATTCGGTGGATAATCTTGATAAAGGCCTGCCCATTGGCTTTCTTTCGTTTGTGAAAAATGGGGGTTATAAAGCCATTGAAATAGGAACTACCGGTATATATCCAGTCAATATTGCATTTAAAACAGGTATCCGCGAATTGTATACCTATCCTATGCTGGCATACGACTGGCGGATGGCCGACGACCGGCTGGCTTTCGGATACGGTATTGGTTCTAATATCGATATCAGCGATAAACTGTTTATCAACCCCGAAATGGATTGGTTGCACCAAGTGTCGATGGATTTTAATCATTTCACCTCGCTGCGCTGCAATATTGGTTTAAGTGTAGGCGAAAGCATTGAATTGGTGGCTGGCCCATCGCTGGTTTGGCATTTTAAAATCGATAGTGCCGATTTTCATCAAAACTATACCGAATGGGATTCTTCCATCGTTTCGGTCAATGACTTGAAAATTGGATTTAATGCAGCCATTCGCTTTAAATTCTAAATTTTTAAACTCTTTAATTTATACAATTATGAATAATCAAAAATCAATTTCAATCATGTTAGTTGCGTTTGCAAGTCTGATTACCTCTTCCTGTATTTACGTGGATGGAACCGTGGGAGAGGGTTCGATAACTTCTCAACAGTGTAATGTGTCGGATTTTACTGGCGTAGAACTGCTTGGCTCAGCCGATGTGGAGATTACAAAAGGTGATAGCTTTCGCGTAGTACTTTCCGACTACGAAAATCTGCTCGAATTCTGGGATATAAAAGTGGTAAACAATACCCTGATTATTCAAACCAAACCTTTTACGTCATTGATCACAACCAGAGCTAAAGTAAGCATCGTAATGCCCGACCAGCTCGAAAAGGTGATACTGGCAGGAAGTGGTGATATAGTGATGAAATCGGCATTCGAAAATCTGGAACATGCAAATATCGAAGGAAGTGGTGATATAGTTGGAACTGCATCTGCTCATTACAATACACTGAGTTTGCTAATTGCCGGAAGTGGAAACATAACCCTGAAGGGTTCTGTTGAAGAAGTAAATACGATCACAATGGGAAGTGGCAGAATGTATCTTGCTAATCTGGCCGCTCAGGAAGCAGGTTGCATGATAGCAGGAAGCGGCAATGTGTACCTGAATGTTGAACATAAATTAAATGCTACAATCTCAGGATCCGGAAATATTTATTACACAGGTCAACCGGTAATTACCATTTCCGATAATGGAAGCGGAAGCTTAATCCGCCAGTAAACATCAGTAAAAAAAAACGGGGGAAATTGCTTACGCTTTCCCCCGTTTATCATTAATCATTATTTCAGTGCTGCCTGAGCTGCTGCAAGACGAGCGATAGGCACACGGAAAGGTGAGCAACTTACATAGTTCAAACCTGCACGATGGCAGAATTCAACAGAAGACGGTTCACCACCATGTTCGCCACAAATACCGATTTTCAGTTCGGGTTTTGTTTTGCGGCCTCTTTCAACTCCGATTTCAACCAGCTGACCAACACCTGTCTGATCGATAGCCTGGAAAGGATCTACTTTGTAAATTCCTTTGTCGATGTATTCAGGAAGGAATGAACCTGCGTCATCACGCGAGAATCCAAGCGTCATCTGAGTAAGGTCATTGGTACCAAACGAGAAGAACTCGGCTTCCTGAGCAATCTGATCGGCGGTAAGTGCTGCACGTGGAATTTCAATCATGGTACCTACCTGGAAGTCGATACGATCGTTACGTTCTGCAAATACAACTTCAGCAGTTGCACGGATGATGGCAGTCTGGTTTTTCAGCTCGGCAAGTGTACCTACCAGCGGAACCATGATTTCCGGTTTAGCATCCACGCCTTTGGCTTTCAGGTTCAGCGCTGCTTCGATGATAGCGCGGGCCTGCATCTCAGTGATTTCAGGATAGGAGATACCCAAACGGCAACCGCGGTGACCCAACATCGGATTGAACTCTTCCAGTGAAGCTACTTTCAGTTTTACTTCGTCGAGTGTAAGACCCATTTCGTCGGCCAGTTCTTTCTGAGTAGCCAACTGATGAGGAACGAATTCGTGCAAAGGAGGATCGAGCAGACGAATGGTCACACCATAACCAGCCATTGCTTCCAGAATTCCTTCAAAGTCGGCACGCTGGAAAGGTAACAGTTTGGCAAGGGCACGTTTGCGACCTTCAGTCGTCGATGAAAGAATCATTTCGCGCATAGCTTTGATACGTTCGCCTTCGAAGAACATGTGCTCGGTACGGCACAAACCGATACCTTTTGCTCCGAATGCACGTGCACGTGCAGCATCATCGGGAGTATCGGCATTGGTGCGAACACTCATGCGGGTATATTTTTCAGAGATTTCCATCAGTTCAGCGAAATCGGCATCCAGTTCAGCTTCCATGGTAGCCACTTCACCCAGGTAGATATCACCGGTAGAACCGTTCAACGAGATGTAGTCGCCTTCTTTCAGCACCAATCCGTCAACAGTCATTGTTTTGTTAGCATAATCAATTTTGATAGTACCTGCACCCGATACACAGCATTTTCCCATACCGCGGGCAACTACAGCAGCGTGCGAAGTCATACCACCACGGGCAGTAAGAATACCTTCAGCAGCAGCCATACCAGCTAAGTCTTCAGGCGATGTTTCAACACGTACCATGATTACTTTTTCCTTGCGGGCAGCCCACTCGGCAGCATCATCGGCACTGAACACTACACGACCAGTAGCAGCTCCCGGAGAAGCAGCAAGACCCTTAGCGATAACTTTAGCCGATTTCAAAGCTGTTTTATCGAAGATGGGGTGCAATAATTCGTCGAGTTTGTTAGGATCAACACGAAGCAGGGCCGCTTTTTCGGTAATCATACCCTGGTGAAGCATATCGATGGCGATTTTTACCATTGCAGCACCGGTACGTTTTCCGTTACGGGTCTGGAGGAACCAGAGTTTACCTTCCTGTACGGTGAACTCCATATCCTGCATATCTTTGTAGTGATTTTCCAACTTGGTTTGCAGTGCATCCAGTTCAGCATAAATTTCGGGCATTGCTTCTTCCATTGATGGGAATTTAGCAATACGTTCTTCTTCCGAAACGCCTGCCAGTACAGCCCAGCGCTGTGAACCTATTTTGGTGATCTGCTGTGGAGTACGAATACCTGCTACTACGTCTTCACCCTGAGCGTTAATAAGATATTCACCAATAAACTGGTCTTCACCGGTTGCAGCATCACGGCTGAAGCAAACACCGGTAGCCGATGTATCACCCATATTACCGAATACCATGGCCTGTACGTTTACAGCAGTTCCCCATTCTGCAGGAATACCTTCCATCTTACGATACAAGATAGCACGGTCGTTCATCCATGAATCGAAAACCGAGCAGATAGCCCCCCAAAGTTGTTCGTAAGCCGATTCAGGGAAGTCGCGACCGGTTTGTTTTTTAACTGCTGCCTTGAAACGTTTTACCAGTTCCTGCAGGTCTTCAACTTTCAAGTCTGTATCCAGTTCAACACCTTTTTCTTCTTTCAGGTGTTCGATGATTTCTTCAAAAGGATCGGCATCGTTTTTATTTTCAGGTTTCATGCCTAACACCACGTCGCCGTACATCTGTACAAAACGACGGTACGAGTCCCAAACAAAACGGGGATTACCTGTCTTGCGGGTCATTCCTTCCACAACGGCATCGTTCAAACCCAGGTTGAGGATGGTATCCATCATACCGGGCATGGAAGCACGGGCACCCGAACGTACCGATACGAGCAGCGGATTTTCGATGTCACCGAATTTTGAATTCATCAGCGCCTCGGTATCAGCAATTGCTTTTTCCACTTCAGGTTTCAGCAACTCTACCACCTGGTCTTTGCCCAGTGTGTAATATTCATTACAGGTGTCGGTGGTAATGGTAAATCCCGGAGGCACCGGTACGCCAATGAGGTTCATCTCGGCAAGATTCGCTCCTTTTCCACCCAGGAGGTTCTTCATGTCAGCTTTTCCTTCGGCTTTTCCGTTGCCGAAAGTGTACACTCTTTTTGTGT
>JAVFAG010000008.1:0-39219 GCA_034002585.1 Paludibacter sp. | reverse complement strand
CCCGGAGGCACCGGTACGCCAATGAGGTTCATCTCGGCAAGATTCGCTCCTTTTCCACCCAGGAGGTTCTTCATGTCAGCTTTTCCTTCGGCTTTTCCGTTGCCGAAAGTGTACACTCTTTTTGTGTTACTCATAACTAATTTATTATTGTTTATAGATTGTTTCAATAAGTGGCGCAAAAGTACTATATTTTTGCCTATTCACCAACACCGATTATCTAAATATTGTTTATTTACTTTCAAAAATAAACTTAGTCAACCAGCTTGATAATGGTTTGTCGGATAGTCACTAATGTGTCGAACTGATGCGGATTGTCTTTGCGGATTTTGATTACTTTCAGATCGCTGAGCAGGTAACGAATGTTTTGAAACAAACGGAAACTTAGTTTACCACTCAGGTACATCAGCGGGATGGTAACCAGCATACTGAGAGCCGAAAGGGGAGTGAAAGCTACAACCAGAGCAACTACCAGGATATAGTAGAAGGGTAAAACCACGATACCCGCACCGTAATATACCGAACTGAAAAAGCCATTGTATTCGATTCCTGCAATGCGGGGCACCGACACAATTAGTTTGTATGGGATGTAATTCAGTACAGCTCCGGGAATCATAAGCAAAGCCTGTACTACTATTCTGAAGAGAATTTGCCAGGTTTTGAGGTTTGGCTGCCATGGACGTGAAGCTATGCGTTTTGGAAAGCTAAGTTCATCAGCAAGTTGTTGATAATCAAAGTAAAGTTGTTTTAAAGCTTCCCATTTTTCAGATTGATTGACCGATATTGCCTGCAGGCGTTCAGCAACTTCCTGACGTGCTTTAAATAAATGCCAGGGAGTTTCTTTCTTCTTTTTCTTACTTAAATCGCGACATACAAGTTCTGTAATATTGTCGAAGATAGGGTAGTTTTCACCTGTAGGAAGATGAACTGATAAGGACTCCAGGGCGTTTCGCAGGGTGCTTTTTAATTCATTAATTGCTTTTACAGGGTTTTCAGCATGAAGTGGCATATAGTCGGCCACATCAATTGCATGACCAATATTAATGATCAGCGTAGGCTGGTATTCGAAAATATTACTGTATTCCATACCTATAGGAACAATTTTCACCGATTTTCCGGGAGGCATCTTTTGTTGAGTTCCAAAGGCAATTCTGAAAATCCCTTTCACCAACGGTCGGATGTTTCGTTCTTCACCCTGATTACCTTCGGGCATTATGCACAATGCTGCCTTATTCAGCAATGCCTGCTCAGCACCATCGAAGGTGTCCTTGTTGCGATCGAGTTGATCGTAGCCATCACGAATGCGAAAAGCAGGCATAATTTTGGCAAAACGAAGGAATTTTACGATAACAGGAGCCAGCTTAAAAAGATCGGCACGGGCCAGGAATAATTTTGGGAGACGAAAAGGTGGCAATGAAAGTACAGCCAGAGCATCCATTAGTGCATTCAGGTGATTGGGTGCAAGTATTACCGGACCTTTTTTCGGCAGGTGTTTTTCTCCTTTAATGATTACCCTGTTGAAATACTGTCTGAACGACCAGGTGACATAGTGTTTACTCAGCAGATAAGCAGCTGTGTTTTCCCAAATTGAAGGCATAGGTTTCAGACTTTAACGGGTTTACGATGCCAGATTGAAGCAATACTTAACCCTGAAATAATGTGCCAGATACCCCACCATGCAGTGATAAACAACATCCCACCCAGTTGAAGTTCGGGTGGAAAAATTTTAGGATTGAAGAGCAAAATAAGACCGAGTCCTGAGTTTTGTATTCCGGTTTCAATCGTGAGTGTGCGCCTGTCGGCATCTGGTATTCTGAAAATGGTTCCCACCCCGAATCCGGTTAGTAAAGCCAGCGCATTATGAACCAATACAATTATAAACACATAACCAATGTATTTCAGGAAGAGATCGAAATTGTTGGAAAACGAAATCACGACGATTGCCAGAAAGAATACAATGGACAAGTATTGAATGGGTTTCTGAATTTTTTCGGTGATTTTTGGAAAATAACGGGCAAATAACAATCCCGCAACCAAAGGTAATCCCAACAGGATAAACACCGTTTCAAACATCTGCCACTGATCGATTTCAAGCGGTTGAAGTGCATTTGTTGCGTGTTTGTTGATATAACGAACATATAAGCCACCCCAGAGAGCAAAGTTAGCTGGTGTGGTGATGGTGGCAACCATTGTAGTGAATGCTGTAAGTCCAACCGACAGTTCGGTATTGGCTTTTGAAAAATGAGACATAAAATTGGAGATATTCCCTCCGGGGCAGGCCGCCACGAGAATCATGCCCATAGCAACCATCGGGGTGATGTAATCGCTAAACGCTACTACCAAAAGGAAAGTAACCAGTGGAAGCATTACCAGTTGAGAAACTAACCCAAGTACTGTCGATTTAGGCTTGGTAAACAACAGTTTAAACTGTGTAGGACGAATGCCCAGCGCTACACCGAACATGATAAAACCCAGAATAATATTTAATACGTGTAATCCGCCTTCATTAAAATGTATCCTCACCGGATCGAGTTCCTTCAACGCTTCGTACATACTGTCAATAGATTATTTAATTTATTGCCGGAATTTAAACAAAGTCACAAAGATAAATTAATTCTTATAAAATGTGTAATTTTGTGGGGTAAAATGTAAAATTGAATGGTTGAAAACTACAAGACCCTGGCTGATAAAAGTGAAGGTATGTACCGGGAAAAGGGTAGTAAGTTCATTGCACTGGCCTATCCTGTGGGTTCTGTCGACGAAATTAAGGATATTCTGGCTCTGCTTCGAAAAAAGTATTACGATGCCCGTCATGTGTGCTATGCCTATATGCTGGGACCGGATCGAAATGAATATCGTTCGTCCGACGATGGGGAACCATCGGGAACAGCCGGCCGGCCTATTCTCGGACAAATCAATTCGCGACAACTGACTGATGTGTTGGTGGTTGTGGTACGCTATTTCGGAGGAGTTTTATTGGGTACAGGTCGTTTGATTACTGCCTATAAGGAAGCTGCCGCCGATGCACTGGAACATGCTTCCATTGTCGAACGACAGGTAGAAACAGCACTAACAATTTTTTTTCAGTACCCGATGATGAATGAGGTGCTTCGCCGTATCCGTGAACACAATGCCCGGTTAATTGCTCAGGAACTTAAATTGGAATGTACACTGCAAGTGCTAATCAGTCTTTCCGCATCAGAAATTCTGAAAAACCAGCTTGAAAAATTGGAAGGAGTGACGGTAGATTGCTGAAAATTTAATACCTTTGCGACCGGTTAAACTAAAAACTGTAACAACCGATGCACAAGAGCCTTGTTTCCATTACAGACTACAGCAAACAGGAAATTTTGTCCATTCTCGAATCGGCGCGCGATTTTGAAGCCAATCCCAACCGTAAGTCTCTCGACGGTAAAGTCATTGCCACTTTGTTTTTTGAGCCTTCCACACGCACCCGCCTCAGTTTTGAGACGGCAGTAGTACGTTTGGGCGGTTCCATCATCGGCTTTTCCGATGCGGCAACCTCGAGTTCTTCGAAAGGGGAAACGCTTAATGATACGATTCACATGGTGAGCTGTTATGCTGATGCAATTGTGATGCGCCATCCGCTGGAAGGTGCTGCCCGCTATGCTGCCGAAGTTTCACCTGTGCCCATTATCAATGCGGGTGACGGAGCTAATCAGCATCCATCGCAAACCCTGCTCGATTTGTATTCCATCCTGAAAACACAGGGTACTCTCGAAAATCTAACCATTTGTCTGGTTGGTGACCTGAAATACGGTCGTACTGTACATTCGCTTATTCAGGCCATGTCGCATTTTAATCCGCAGTTTACCTTTATCGCTCCCGATGAGCTACGCCTGCCCGAGGAATACCGTGAGTTTTGTCGACAGAAAGGTATTCCTTTTAATGAGTCGGCCGATCTGAATGATAATTTCAACGATGCCGACATCCTGTATATGACACGCGTGCAGAAGGAGCGTTTTCTCGATCAGATTGAATACGAACGGGTGAAAAATGTATATACCCTGTGTAACGACATGCTCGCCGGCTCGAAACCCAACCTGAAAATTCTCCATCCGCTGCCCAGGGTGAACGAAATCAGTATGGATGTTGACAAAAACGAGAAGGCCTATTATTTTCAGCAGGCACAGAACGGACTTTATGTTCGCCAGGCCATTGTATCAAAAGTATTAGGTTTAATTGAGTAAGGTATGGAAAAAGAACTGAAAGTAGCAGCACTTCGAAATGGTACGGTAATCGACCATATCCCCGCTGAGAAATTGTTTCAGGTGGTATCTATCCTGCAGCTGAAATATTCGAATATCCCGATTACCATTGGGAATAATCTGGAAAGCAAACACATTGGTACGAAAGGGATTATAAAAATTGCCGACCGCATCCTTTCGGATGACGAAACCGGTAAAATTGCACTTGTTGCACCCAATGCCACCATCAATATTATAAAGGAATACCAGGTAGTTGAAAAACGTCCACTGGTACCCGGCGATGAAGTTCACGATTTGGTACACTGTGCTAATCCGGTGTGTATCACCAATCATCAACCTGTGCCTACCAATTTCTATGTATTAAAGGAAGAAGGACGGGTAAAGCTGAAATGCCGGTATTGCGAACGTGAATTCCTGCGGGAAGAAATTAAATTGAAGAAAAAGTAAGATGAAGAATGCTTCTGTTGAAACTTCAACTGGTGGAAGCCGTAAAAAGCCGGTCGCCACTCAGGTAGCCGAAACGGTTGGTGTTGCCTCCGATACCCATCAGTCCTGGAAACCCGGAACAATAATTTATCCACTGCCGGCAGCGCTCATTTCCTGCGGCGATAGTACGGAGAACTACAACCTCATCACCATAAGCTGGATGGGTACTATTTGCTCCAATCCACCGATGTGCTATATTTCAGTGCGTCCCGAACGGCACTCGTACCAGTTGATAAAAGACAGTGGAGAGTTTGTGATTAACCTTACCAACGAAGCTATGGCTGAAGCCACCGACTGGTGCGGCGTTCGCAGTGGTAAGAACTTTAAGAAATTCAAAAAGATGAAGCTTACGCCGGTTAAGGCCGAAGTGGTGAATGCTCCGCTGGTACGTGAAGCCCCGCTGTGCATTGAATGCCGCGTAAAGGAAGTTATTCACCTTGGATCGCACGATATGTTTATTGCCGATGTGGTTAATGTTCTCGCTGATAAGCAGTATATCGATCCTGAAACAGATACCTTTGATTTAGCGAAGGCGAAACTGATTGCCTATTCTCACGGGCACTATTACAAGCTGGGCGAAGAGATAGGAAAGTTTGGATGGAGTGTAAAAAAGAAATAAATTATATAGTTGAACGTATGAAAAGAGACACCGTTATTTTTGACATTATCAACCGCGAGAAAGAGCGGCAATTGAAAGGAATTGAATTAATTGCATCTGAAAACTTTGTAAGCAACCAGGTGATGGAAGCTGCAGGGTCGGTGCTCACAAATAAATATGCCGAAGGGTATCCCGGAAAAAGGTATTACGGAGGTTGCGAAGTGGTGGATGAATCAGAACAGATTGCCATCGACCGTCTGAAACAGATTTTTGATGCTGAATGGGCCAACGTACAGCCTCACTCGGGAGCACAGGCCAATGCTGCTGTTTTTCTGGCTTGTCTCAATCCCGGCGATACTTTTCTGGGATTGAACCTGGCACATGGTGGTCACTTATCGCACGGTTCGCTGGTAAACAGTTCGGGTATTTTGTATCGACCAACCGAATACAATGTTCGTCAGGATACCGGTAGGGTAGACTACGACCAAATGGAGGAAGTAGCCTTGCGTGAAAAACCGAAACTCATAATCGGAGGTGGTTCGGCTTATTCCCGCGAATGGGATTACGAACGCATGCGTGCCATTGCCGATAAGGTGGGTGCGCTGCTGATGATTGATATGGCGCATCCTGCCGGACTCATTGCGGCTGGTTTGTTGAAAAATCCGGTGAAGTACGCACATATTGTTACATCTACAACTCATAAAACCCTGCGCGGACCGCGTGGAGGTATCATCCTGTTGGGTAAGGATTTCCCCAATCCATGGGGCAAAACCACTCCGAAAGGCGAAGTAAAGATGATGTCGGCGCTGCTCGACTCAGCGGTATTTCCAGGAACACAGGGCGGTCCGCTCGAACACATCATTGCAGCTAAAGCGGTGGCCTTTGGCGAATGCCTGCAGCCGGAGTACAAAGCCTACCAGATTCAGGTGCAGAAAAATGCCAAAGTGTTGGCTCAATCGCTGATTGATCGTGGCTTTACTATTATTTCAGGTGGTACCGACAACCACTCCATGCTGGTTGACCTTCGTTCGAAATTCCCTGATTTAACAGGTAAAGTGGCCGAAAAAGCACTGGTGGAAGCTGATATTACCTGCAATAAGAACATGGTGCCGTTCGATAGTCGTTCGGCTTTCCAGACTTCCGGCATTCGCCTCGGTACACCAGCCATTACCACCCGTGGTGCAAAAGAAGATCTGATGGTTGAAATCGCAGAAATGATCGAAACCGTGCTCTCGAATGTTGATAATGCTGAAGTGATTGCATCGGTACGTAAGCGGGTGAATAACACGATGTCGAACTATCCGCTGTTTAGTGAAACATATTAAATTTAATCAACCACTATCTTGGATTCATTCGTTTTTGAGCTTTCGGAGCATACCGATGTTGTTGTCTTCTTCGGAATGAACAATGCTAACCTGCATTTGCTGAAGAACTTATTTCCACACCTGCGGATTGTGGCCCGGGGGCATACCATCAAACTCGATGGCGATCCGGATAAAGTTGCAGTTATGATGGAGCATCTTACGAAGCTGGAGCAATACTGCATCGAGAATAACAGGCTCAATGAAGCGGATATCATTGAATTGGTAAAAGGCAATGAGCCGGCGGAAGTTCGTTTCGATAATCTGATTCTGCACGGGGTGAGCGGTAAACCTGTTACAGCCCGTACGCAGAACCAGCAGCGCTTAGTGAAGGAATTTGAGACCAACGACCTGCTGTTTGCCATTGGACCGGCGGGTTCGGGGAAGACCTACACCGCCATTGCCCTGGCTGTAAAGTCATTGAAGAACAAGTCTGTTAAAAAGATTATCCTGAGCCGACCGGCTGTGGAAGCAGGCGAGAAGTTGGGTTTCCTTCCCGGAGATATGAAGGAAAAGATTGATCCTTACCTGCAACCTTTATACGATGCACTTCAGGATATGATAACGCCGCTCAAGTTAAAGGAATACCTCGAAAACGGAACAATTCAGATAGCACCGCTGGCTTTTATGCGCGGAAGAACGCTTAGCGATGCCGTGGTAATTCTCGATGAAGCACAGAATACCACTACCCAGCAAATCAAAATGTTTCTTACCCGTATGGGATTGAATGCAAAGATGATTGTGACGGGTGATATCACCCAGATTGACCTTCCCATATCCCAAAAATCGGGGTTGATAGATGCCTTATCGGTATTGAAGGAGGTGAAAGGCATTGCCCGCATCGACTTCGATACCAGTGATATTGTGCGTCATAAGCTGGTACAACGCATTGTAGCAGCCTATGAGAAGCGTGAAAAACTGCAACCGGAATGGAAAAAACAGCGGTCCTCCTCGGAACCGGCAACGTAGCCACACATCTGTTACCGGCATTGCTGAATGCTGGTGTAGGTGTTTTAATGGTGTACGGCCGTTCTTATGCTGCCACTGCAGAGCTGGGGCAGCGTTTTAATATTCCTTTTACCACCGACTTTTCCGGGCTTCCTGTGGATGCTGATTTGTATCTGTATGCCGTAAGCGATAATGCCTTGCCGGAACTTCTTTCCCGTGAACTGGCACCTGCAGCATTGCATCTACATACAGCCGGAAGTATCGGAATGGAAGTTTTTCCGTTTCACAAGCCCCGTTGTGGTGTGCTGTATCCGCTTCAGACTTTTTCGAAAAATAAAGCGCTTACTTTTAAGGAAGTACCATTGTTTGTTGAAGGAGCTACTCCGCAAATTACTGCTGAATTGTTTCAACTTGCATCAGTTTTAGCTCATAAGGTGTACGAAGTCACATCGCCACAACGCCGTCAGCTTCACCTGGCAGCTGTTTTTGCCTGTAATTTTGTGAATCACCTCTACGCTATTGCCGATGAACTGGTACAATCGTCGGAACTTCCTTTTGAGGTATTGCGCCCGCTGATAGCCGAAACAGCTTCAAAAATTGAACATTTAGCCCCCCGCGAGGCCCAAACCGGTCCGGCAGTTCGCCGCGATACCTCGGTGATGGACAAACACCTCGCTTTGCTTGCCTACCATCCCGTCTACCGCGAAATTTACGAATTGCTCAGTGAATCAATAGGAAAACAGAAATAATTATCTTATTTTTGCACACATCTTTAATATTTGATTTCAAAATGTTTAATACAAAGAAGCAAATTGAGTACTGGCGCGACGGAGCATTGGATGATCTAACTACTGCAAAAATCTTAATTCAGAGTAGAAGATTTCTTCATGGATTATTTTTTTGTCATTTAGTGATTGAAAAGGCTCTGAAAGCAAATGTTGTTAATATTAGTAACGATTTTGCACCCCGTTCTCACAATTTGTTCTATTTGAGTGAGATGGCAAATTTAGAAATTGATGATGATGTTCAGGTATTTATGGGTATATTAATGAAATTTCAACTACAGGGTAGATATCCTGATTATAATCCAGCTATTCCTGATAATGAGAAATTAAATGAATATCTATTCAAAACAGAGGAATTGTTACAATGGCTACTGAAGAAGTTATAGAATTATCGAGAAAGTATGTGTTATTATTAAGTTCACAGGGACTTACTGTTGAGAAAGCATACTTATTTGGTAGCTACGCAAAAGGCTCTGCAACCACTTTAAGCGACATAGATTTATTAATAGTTGCTAAAAACTACATGGAAGACGATGACTTATTGGCTGGAAGAATGTGGATGTTAACTAGAAAAGTCAGTACCAAAATAGAGCCTGTCTTTGTGAGTTCTGCCAGATTTCACAAAGACGACTCGTCACAACTAATTCAAACTGTAAAAAATACAGGAATCCAAATTCTTTAGAGTTTCATTTTGTAAAAATTTTAATGGTTTTATATTTTGGTCGAAAAGCCATCTTATTTTCGCACCAAAATTATTGATTAATTGATTTAACCAGGTTCAACTCTTAATTGCACCCATTAATAATTAATCATTAAACATTAACCATTAACCATTAATCTTTTTACAGTATGAAGAATTGTTTCGTTTACCCGGCGCTGTTGGCGCTACTCTTGCCGATGACATTGCTGCCCGTACAGGGTGCTTTATTAATCCCGGTACGTACCGATGTTGCTGGTTATGCCGGCTGGACCGATGAAAATGTAGCCGGAACTACCTATTTACAATTGCTGATGGCCGGCGCTTCCACCACCAGTCCATCCATGGATTTTTCATCTTACACCTCGGTTCAGCTCGATTTTAAAGCCCGTACCTATGGAGGTGCCAATGCAGTTGAAAATACAATCAGTGTATTTTATTCTGTTAATCAGGGGGGTGGATGGACCTTGTTAGGTACCCGTACTCCCGTCTCATCTACTATGACGGCCATGGAACCCTTTGATTTAAGTGCAATTCGATCTTCGCAGGTGCTTATTCGCTTTTCGGTGGCCGGAACCAGTAATTCGATTGGAGCAGGTATCGACGATATCAGCTTTAACGGCTTTGTAGGTAGTCAGGCCACTTTATCTCTCAGTAAAGAGGGTTCGGAATATACTACCAGCGTTTTTCCATTTACAGGATATGCTGGTTCGAAAGTAGTATTACCGGTGCTTCCCGATGAAGGCTATTGGAAATTTATGGGATGGGATGCGAATCCAGCTGTGCAACAATCGCCTGCCTGGTCAGGAGGGACAGAATACACTACTACCGATATTACCACCACTCTTTATGCCATTTACAGTCGTACCGATTTTTCTGGTGAAAGCTGGACGGAAGTGCTGACCCGGGAAGATATCCTGCCCGGGGTGTATGTAGTGTGTAACGGCGATTTCTATCTTCCAAATGCTGCCGTAGTGAATGGTCCGGAGCAGCGCAGGCTTCTCTCTCATACTGTTTTTGCCGGTAACGGAAAGTTGCTGGGAGAAGTTGCTGACGATATGCGCTGGACTTTGTCCGGAACTGCAGATGCTATGACGCTGCAATCCGTTTCCAATGGCAATTATCTTTTTAATAATGATGCTGCTGATGGAGTAAATGTAGGTACAACAGCTGCAAATTGGGCCTTTGAGACCTATGGAGCCGGTTTTGCCATGAAAGATGCTTCATACAACCGTTATTGTGCGGTATACACTGCCGGAACCGACTGGCGAAGTTATACCACCCGAAATTATTCGAGCTATAAAACCAATGCAGGAATCCTTCAACTGTATCGACTATCCGGAACAGCCACAACAAGCTACAGTCCGCTTACCCGTACAACCACCTGGACGGGAGCTGTGTCAGCAAGTTGGAACGAAACTGCCAATTGGAGCAATGGTATTCCGGATGCCGGAAAGACGGCTGTTATAACAGTTCAAAACCTGCAACCCAATATTAGTACGACGGCAACTTCCGGAAATCTGCTACTGCAACCTACAGCCCAACTCAGTATTGCAAGTACAGGCAGCCTGACTGTCAATGGAGATTTCTTGCTGAAAAGTTCAGTTGAAGGTACGGCCACTTTTTTAAATGAAGGTACACTTACTGTTACAGGAACCTCAAAGGTGGAACAAGTCTTAACTGCCCGTAGCACAGCAGGTTCAGGAGATCAGTGGTGGTATTTTGCTTCTCCTGTCAGTGGGGCAAGTAGTGCGGTTGTGTTGAAGGAAGGATTTGGAAACCGGTTAGGCTATTATAACGAAACAACGGCTTCCTATCCTCAAATCACAACCAACTCAGAGCTATTGGAGCCGGGCAGAGGATACCTGGCCGAAGTCGGCACCAGCAATGTATATACCTTTACAGGAACGCTGACCAATGGACAGGTAGGACCCGTAACGCTGACACGAACCTATACAGCAGGCGGTGCAAGGGGTTTCAACCTCATTGGCAATCCCTATCCGTCCTTTATCGACTGGAATGCAATCACTAATTACGGTACACCACAGCAACGAACCGATGTTCGTCCGACCATCTGGATTCGAACACGTAATGCATCGGGGAATATGGTGTTCGATACCTTTGATGGGGAAGTGGGCACCTCGCTTGGTGTTCGCGGACCGGCGACAAACTACATAGCGCCGATGCAGGCTTTCTGGGTGAAAGTGAATGCGGATGGCGACAATCCGCAACTTACCTTTGCCAATAGTATATGCTCACACCGAACTGCAGCATCGGGCGCACCGCAATTGAAAACGAATGCCGACGGTTTTCAGACCAGTGGTGTAGTTCAGCCGCTTTTTGCCACAGCCAGGGATACTACCGCTTCGAAAGCTGTTGCAGTTGCCGACCGCCAGCTCCTTCGACTGGAACTCAGCTCCGACACGCAACGCGATGAAACCATTATTGCGACTCATCCGGAAGCTCTTAATAGCTACGATTTTTACGATTCCGATAAAATGAGCAGTGGAAATGCTGAACTATTCTCCCTGGTGGAAGGCCGCGAATTGGTAATCAATAAGCAGAATCGTTTGGATACTCAAACCTACCTGCAACTGGGTTTTCGACCCATGACAGTCGGGAACTTCCGAATCCGTGCCACTGAGCTCATCAACCTGGATAGTCTGAGCGTGATTCTGACCGATCGACTGTTGAATACCGAACACCCGCTTCACAGTGGTGAAAGTTACAGCTTTACCTCCGACGGTCAACCCGCCAACAATCGCTTTAGTATCTCGTTCCGGAGTCCGCGCATTCTTTCGGGTCTTGAAAGTTCAACTGACGGCGAACTGAAAGTGACCGCTACTCACGACAAGTGCATTTCTGTTTGTTCTTCAATTCCTTCAGGGACAATCAGGGTGTTTGATGAAGCAGGAAAGCAAGTCCTTTCTCATCCGGTAACCGGCACGATTACCCGGCTGAAGATACCTTTGTCAAATGGAATTTATATTGTGAAAGTCAACCATCTGTCTCACAAGCTAACCATCCAATAAGTATGAACTACCTATCACCCGAAATTGTACGAATAGAGCTCGATCTGCAGATTTCCCTTCAAATGACATCGCTGGATACCCCTCCCGACGAGCCTGATAACTGGGTTCAGGTGCCTTCCGAAACCAATCCGGTAAGTAATCCAACTAATCTTGCATAAACTCCGGCCCCTGTGTGAAATACCACTGGGGCTGTGTTATTAAATTTATTTCGTAAAAATCTGCAGTCAGGTTGCCCTTTAGTGAAACATTTTTATATCTTTGTACCGTGAACACTAACTACAAAATTAGAACAGTCTTATTTTATAAAACCTATTTCCAATCATTTTTTACAACTCAAAATAAAAAAGTAAAGGAAAAAATAATTTGGACACTTCAATTGATAGAAGAACTTCCCAGGGTTCCTGAATTTATATCTTAAGCATATTCAATGCGCTCAGGGACTCTATGAAATCAGAGTTAAATTTGGGAGTGACATTTTTCGAATATTTTGTATGTTTGATGAGGGACATTTGGTAGTTTTGTTTAATGGCTTTAAAAAAGATACATCTAAAACCCCTCAAAGTGAAATCAAATTAGCACTAAAAATAAAAGCTGAATATGAATACGAAAAAATTAATAAATCTGGAAGAGTTTAAAGACCTCAATTATGGAAAACGGGGTACAAAAGAGAGAGACGAACTTGAAGAAGGTTATAAAAATTTCAAGATTGGGACTATGTTGTACCAAGCAAGAATCGAAAAAGGGCTGACTCAGGAAGAACTAGCCACAAAGGCTGGTACAACTAAATCATACATATCAAAAATTGAGAATAATATTAAAGAAGTTCGTATTTCGACCTTACAAAAAATTATCGAAGCCGGTCTTGGTGGGCAATTAATCCTTTCTATCCGGCTTTAAATACATATCCAATGAAATCATTACTTTTTCTGCTCTCAGGAGTTAGTATTCTAACAGTAGCACAGATACATGCTAAGGAAGTAGTTCCGGAAACCAAAGCACCAAATGCCGGCTATACCCTTGTGTGGCAGGACAATTTTGATGGAAACCAGTTGAACGAAGACTATTGGGTCGTTGAAATTGATGGCAACGGGGGCGGCAATAACGAGATGCAGTATTACCGCAGGGAGAATATCACCGTAGGTTCTGAACCTGCTACAGGTGCCAATTGCCTTATTCTTACCGCTAAAAAAGAAAACTTCTCAGGTCGTTCCTTTACTTCCGGCCGATTGAAAACCCTTGGGAAAATGGCATTCAAATATGGTAAAATTGAAGCCCGCATAAAACTCCCGAAAACAGCCAACGGGCTATGGCCCGCATTCTGGATGATGGGACAGGATCATCCCACGGTAGGATGGCCCAAGTGCGGCGAAATCGATATCCTGGAAATGGGAAATGCCACAGGAATCACAAACAATACCCAGGATCGCTATTTCGGCAGCCATTTTCACTGGGGAGAAGCATGGACGCCGCAGGGATGGCCCAACTGGGGGAAGTCCTACACCCATAGCTCCGGTATACAGGACAATTTCTATTTGTTTACCCTGATTTGGGACGATAAAGCAGTGAAAACCTATTTTGGAACCGATGCCAATCCGTTGATGGTGAATGTGGTTGAAATGGGCATTGTGGGAGCTGACGTAGCCGGAAATGTGGGGCGTTACTTTCATAAACCCTTTTTTGTGTTGTTCAATCTTGCGGTAGGTGGCAATTATACAGGCATCACCGGCAGCAGTAATATCAGCAAAATAACCGCCCTGGCCAATGGAGATGCTTCGATGTATATTGATTATGTGCGGGTGTATCAAAAAGGCGATGTGGGCGAACAGTACATCGGTCCGGCACTTTCGGGCCTAACCACACCTGATTCCGGACAGCAATTCAGCATCTTCCCGAATCCGGTAAGTGATATCCTTACCGTTTCCGGCTCATCAATTCCGGCAAGTCTTCACCTGATTGATATACAGGGTCGCGTGGTTCAAACCGCAATTTCAACCCGAAGTATGGATGTTTCGCAGCTGGCAGCAGGAGTGTATGTGTTGGAAGTGAATGGAGAAAATGGGAAAGCAGAACGGCATAGAATGATAAAATATTAATCTGAAAATTGCCATAGAAAAAACTATTCACAAATTTGTGAATATAATTAATTGTATATATTTTTGCAAAGCCAAACTAACCACTATGGAAGTTACATTTGAAAAGGAGTACTTGCTTGAGATCTTTAAAAAGGGGAGATCTTACGATAAAAAACACAGATTTCAACCAGAAATTATTCGAAAATACATTCGAATAATTGAGCTCATGATTAGTGTGCCTGATACTTATTCATTAAGGAAATTCAAGTCATTGAATTATGAAAACCTGAAAGGAGAAAAACTCGGTTTGTCGTCAGTCAGAGTTAATAACCGTTACAGAATCGAGTTTGAAGAACTTAAAAAGGAAAATCAGTCGATAGCTTCTATTTGCAATATAACAGATTTGTCAAATCACTATCAATAAAATACTTATGAATATCAATACAGTTATTGCCAATAATATTGATCCTGCCTATCCCACACATCCGGGAGAGATACTAAAGGATGAAATCGAATACAGAGGGGTAACTCAAAAAGCACTTGCTGAAGCGATGAGTGTTCCCTATTCGTTATTGAACGAAGTGTTAAATGGTAAAAGAGTGCTTAACACAGAACTGGCATTGTTGGTGGAGGCCACCCTTGATTTGCCGGCCGAGTCCTTGCTGAATATGCAGGCACGATACACAATGATGATGACCAAACGAAACATCAAATTCCTTCAGAAGTTGAGTAAGGTTAAGAAAATTGCAGCAGTACTATGAGCCCTGTTGACCACTACATTTCCACTTTTCCTGCTGAAGTACAGGCTATCCTGTCTCAAATCAGGGAGTTGATTAAAAAACATGCTCCTGAAGCGGTAGAAGATTTTGCCTATGGAATGCCGGCCTACAAAACAAATGGCCGGCCGCTGGTGTATTTTGCAGCTTTTAAAAAGCATATCGGGTTTTATGCAACACCTTCGGGGCATAGCCGTTTTTCGGAGGAATTGTCGCAGTACAAACAGGGAAAAGGCTCGGTACAGTTTCCGCTTACCAAGCCGATTCCCTACGATTTAATTCGTAGAATTGTGGAATACAGGGTGGTGGAAAATTCTATACTTTCCTAGCCAGTTTACTGTAACATTCCCTGAAATATCTCATAAATTTTTCATCGTGTTGAAGAAGCCGAATTTCATTTTTGGTTTTAATATTCCTGTAGCTGAAACTTAAATGAACCAGAAAGCTCAATTCGATAATTGAAATCCGTTGAATAGCTTCACTGTAAAAATCCCGAATAAATAAAGCGTTGAGATCCATAATTTTATCCCGCACCTTCTCCGACTTGTAATTCTCCCAAATAGAAATGAGTAACATCATTCGTTTCATTTCCTTTAATTTAACTGCATCAGGATTTTTTTTGAGTAACTCTAATTTGTCGAGTAATACTCTCTTATGACCGATTTCAAGATAACTGAACAATGACAGCGCTTCCTGTTTAGTTAAACGCATAGCAACACTTGCTTCCATATTAATTGCCCTCCACTATTTTTATTTCTTCTTCGGTTAAGCCGTATAGTTCATAAACCAGTCGGTCGATTTGGGATTCAAGAGAAGTAGTATCGGCTTGTTCATCCTGTTTTTTTAAATCAAGGATACTGCCAATCAGTTCCCTAAATGCTTGCTCTTCTTCAATAGTGATATGCTTAACAGGTATTGGTTCAAAAAAAACTTTTCGAAGTTCCCGCGTGCCACCTAATAGCTCTGCAAAATTATCTCTGAAGCAATACCTGAATAATGTTGAATTTAAAAATGCTCCTAACCAGTATATCCTATCCGAAAGTATATGAAATGATTTGTCGTTGTGGTAAAAATGATTGTCAATATCTATCACAAAAGGAAGATACTTTGTCATATTGGGATAGATTATTTTAGGTAACTGAAAACTGTTTAAGTAAGCACACGCCCGTTGTTCCCACCAGTAATCTCCCATGTCGGATCGGACTTGTGCTAATTCCCGAAAAGTTGACAAGTGCTTTGCGATTAAGGGATACTGGCTCTTAAACCACTCCCATGCACGATTATATTCAATATATCCATACCTTGGAATTGGTTGACTAACCACATCTTCCTCTAACTTTAACATGGTTTTAATAGTATACCCTTTTGGGATGTGTATCAACCACAATCCCTGGTAAGCCGGTCGATACTTTTGTATATCTCTACCTCTTAACAACGGTTTCAGAAAATATTCTGCTTGTGGTTCCATCTCAATTAATTTTTGTCTGAATTCGTTGTCTATGACAAATGCCTCATTCAATCCGGTTTTTATTCCATAATTGATAGTTAAGTTCCAGTCCTTCAATGGCACCCCCTGGCTTTCTACTTTATGTTTTATTTTCTGAACTTCATTCGTTTCAAACGCCCAGGTACGATCGACTAACATTTTTTGAGAATACCTTTGATGAAAAGACTTCATGTGTTTTTCAAATCCATTTACATCAAAATTGGATTTGGTGATGCTGGCATAAATAAAATGGTTGCTGTTATCGGTTCGCTTAAGATATCCAATAATCGCAGCATCTACTGTAGCTTCATCGAATACCTGTATTCCACTAAAATCAATGAAATGTGTAAGTTGAGTTTCGTTTACAAGAAAATTTCTCAGCTGATTGCCGTAGTTGGCACGTGTAAATTTGTTAGATATAATAAACTGAAAGGTTCCTTCTTTTTTCAATACATCGAACCCTAATTCAACAAAATTGGTCAACAAATCGGCCATCGAATGATACACACGATAGCGTTGTTTTAAATAGGTCTTCAACTCCGAAAACTCTTCCTGCCTTATATATGGCGGATTTCCAATTACCACATCAAATCCGATAAACTCTCCATCTTCATTCAACACTTCGGGAAACTCGAACCGCCATTCGAAGGCGTTCTCAAAAATTCTGTTGTTTCGTACTTCTTCGAGCTCGGCTTCGAGTTTTTCGATACGTGCGTCTTTGTCGGCTATGTCTTTGTTGAATTTGGCTTTTTCTGATTTACTAAGCTCAAACAGACTGGTCTGGTTGCTAAGATTATACAACTCGCCACGAAGGTTACTGAGCTGGAGCACCCGCTTGTCGTTGCGTGATACTTCGCTTTCGAAATCGTTTTTAATACTGGTAATCAACTGTTCCATTTCGCGCTTTTCATCCTTGTTACGGGCATTGCGGTATTGCATCACAGCCAGACGATAGCTTTCTATTGTCCACTTGCTGCGTTTCAACGCCTTCTTAATATCCGCATCCAACGCATACCGGCTTATCAGCGAATTCCCGCATTTAATATTAATATCAATATTCGGCAGGGTTTCCAACTCGCGAACTCCCGAAGTTGAAGCTGATCTGTAGTACGCATTCTTCAACAGCTCTATCCAAAGCCTTAACCTGCATATCTTCACCGAATTGGGATTAATATCGACGCCAAACAGGCAGTTCTCGATGATGGTTTGCTTTTCGTGGAAAAGTGTTTCCTGTACGCGCTGACTTTCTTTGCTGTTGGGATTGTATTCGTACAGCGAACCGTCGTCGTCGGTAATTATCAGTTCGTCGTTTTCAACCTGTACAGTGTATTCTTTCAACCGCTTGCCATCGCGGTCCTGCAAGATTCGAAGTTCGCTCTTGATGGCAATCATTTCGTTGAGGGCCGATACCAGAAAATGGCCCGAACCAACTGCCGGATCGCAGATTCTCAGACTATTGACAATGGCATTGGCTTCGTTTCGGGCCTCAACACCTGCATCTATCTTATCATACAGTTCGCCAAAATTGTTGCACGTCCAGCCTTTGGCATCGTTAAACTTCTGCACCACAGCCCTCCGGATGGTTTCGCTGCACATATACATGGTGATAAATCCGGGTGTAAAGAACGAACCGTCTTTATAACCGTTTATTTTCTCGAATATCAAACCCAGTACCGAAGCATTAATCAGCCGTTTGTTGTCCTCCTGAATTTCTTCGCTGCCCTCGCTGCTGAAATCGTAAGCATTCAGGAAATCGAAAATATAATCGATTACTGGTATTTCACCTGTGCGTTTCTTTCCGGCAGTATCTTTAATCACCGTTTGAGGAAAAATACTGATGGTGCTGTCGGCAAGCTGGCTGATAAACAAGCCGTTATGCTCGGTTTCTGAAGGTTCGAACAGTGAACTGTTGAGGTAGGGGACATGCGCAAACAAATGCATCACAGACTCCGAACGATCTTCAGGCTTTCGGGCCAGCACCTGAAAAAACAACGTGTTCAGGTCGTCGAAATTCCGTATCTTTTCGGTATTCAAAAAGGCATAGGATACATCGCCGCGGTGGTATTTAATCAGTTGCGCTTCAAGCAATTTCAGGAAAAGAATTCGATTCACCCAGGTAATGCAGAGTTCGAGTGCCACGCTAAATAGCCGTTCGTCGTAACTGTTACCATGCTGCGAAGGTTTGCTAAGCCTGTTGATTTTATCGAGCTGATCCAGTTGCAGGATAGCACTTTCGAGCAACGAGCCGGCATCACGGTCGCCTTCTTTTTTCCGCTGAATCAGCTTCTTACTACCTTCTTTCACTTCTGTAAGCCCAATGATGTGCAACAGTTCGGTGTAAAATGCCTTGTCCAGACTATTGCTGTCGTTGGCGAAAGGCAGTTTGAGCAAATGTTGTGGCGACAGTAATTTATACAACGCAATCAACATCGTATCATCCTTCGGATTGTTGTTGCGAAGCGGTTTTTCGTAGGTGCGAATGTCAAAGTAAGTAAACGTAATTTCCTGACTGATAGCTGCAATGGCCGGAGCTGCAATTTCAGAATAAAAGAAATCGGTAGTAGTTCCGCTAAGTCTTCCTTCCTCAAAATCGACAAAATTTTTCACCAGGACTTTATTCTGAGCAAAAAGCTTTTCAAAAACCTGTGCATCGAAAATAAACCATTCGTAGATATTAGTGGCAATAAGATGCTTAATTTCAAGGTTTTTATGGGTGATACGTTCACGCAGGTAGTAGAGCACCAGTTCCTGAAAAGCCTTGGTGTTGATGGAATCCGGCTTCAGCATTTCCGCCTTGTTGAGCGGCTTTTTCACCTCCATAATCACCCCTACAGCAGTTGCGGCCGTAGCTCCTGTATGAATCACCAGGTCTTTGCGATCTTTTGTATTGAGATAATGAGCAGGAGAGTAGTAGGTATTTTGCAAAAACTTCGAGGCCTCGTTTTTATGAAACTCCTCCGATTCCGATTCGTTGATAGTGTCGATCATCCGGATAAGATGGTGTTTAAACAGTTCAATCTCCTGTCGGTTAGGTTTAACCTTCAGAAACGCTTTATTCAGAGCAAGGCGGGGAGTAAGAGAGGTGAGTTCCATAGTTCGATGCAAAATTTGCCCACAAAGCTACAAAACTAATCGCAAATCTGAATGGCTGAAGGCGAGAAATTGCAGGATTGGAAAGTTAAAAAGCAAGGGGAGAAAAGTCAGCTTTTATCAGATTGAATTAATCCAAGAGTCGGGGAGGGTTTGTTTTGTCAGATTTAATGAATTCGCGTGTCGGGTACATTTCCTTTTTTCAGATTGTAATGATCCGACTCTCGGGGATAGCTTAATTAAACTGATTTTCCTTTTTCTGGTGTCGGGAAGATTACAATAAAGTTTTTTGATATGATTTTCGAATTTAACTACTTACTTATTTGCTAATCCGGTTTTTGTAGCTACTTTTGTTCACTTAAGTGTTTAAATTGTAAAATTGTAGTTATTTCATATGTTACTATTAAAAAATGATCGCATACTCTTAAAAAATAACCTATTGAAAATACAGGTTCTTTTTTTGCTAACCTTCAGCTTCACTACCATACTTTTTGCGGCAGTGCCTTCGGGTTATTATTCCACTGCTACAGGTTCGGGAGCAACACTGAAAACCCAACTCTACAACATTATCAGAAATCATACAGCCCTTAGCTACGACGATCTTTGGACTGCCTTTCAGACTACCGATGCCAAGGCCAACGGAAAGGTGTGGGATATGTATTCGGATGTGCCGGGAGGAACGCCTCCCTACGAATACACTTTTGGTTCGGCTCAGTGCGGAAACTATTCAAACGAAGGCGACTGCTTCAACCGTGAGCATTCCATGCCTGCCAGTTGGTTCAGCGATGCTGCACCGATGTACACCGATTTATTTCACTTATATCCAACCGATGGTTATGTTAACAATCGCAGGGGTAGTTTTCCATTTGGCGAAGTAGGCACAGTTACTTATACATCGCTCAATGGAAGTAAAGTAGGGGCTAGCAATTACCCCGGCTACAGCGGAACGGTATTCGAACCCATCGACGAGTACAAGGGCGACTTTGCCCGCACCTATTTCTACATGGCCACCCGTTACGAAAATGTGATTAGCACTTGGTACAGTAATTCTACCGAAGCCAATGCCGTATTGCAAAACAACACATTTCCGGTATTCGAAACCTCGTTTCTGAATATGCTTGCCGAATGGCACGTGCAGGATCCGGTATCGGCCAAGGAAACCGCCCGCAACGACGCGGTGTATGCCTTACAGGGCAATCGCAATCCATATATCGATAATCCGCAGTATGTATACAGTGTATGGGGAGTGGGAGCGACCGGGCCTTCGGAACCGCAATCGCATGTAAGCAATTTTTCGGCCCGGAATATACGTTTGCAGTGGACAGATGCCACCGGAGCAAACTTACCCGACTCTTATCTCATTCGTATGAGTACTACAGGTTTCAACGATATTGTTGTGCCGCAGGATGGAACAGCATATCCCGACAGTGAAACCGACCGCAATATTGCTTATGGTGTGCAGGAAGTTTGGTTTAAAAATCTGCAACCGGCCACAACCTATTATTTTAAGATTTTCGGATACACAGGATCAGGCAATAGCTGTAATTATAAGACAGAAGGAGATATTCCACAAATAAGCAAATTTATCAACGAATGATAGTTATAAGTTGTTGATAAGTATTGCTATTGTATTTGTATTTGCTTAAAAAATTTATAGATATTTGCACTTTGTGTTTTGACAAAATAATTATGTTCAGAATAATGTAATTGTATTTTAATACTAAAAAAATTTATTATATATATATGTATAGTATTTTTGTGAGCTGATTATATAAATGAATACAAGAAACGAGAATATTATTGCAGTTTCGTATGCAAAGTCAACAGAAACCAAAGCATTGTTAAGAAACAAAGCGCTATCGGTTTTTACACCCTGGTTTTTGAATATGCCGGGCGAGTGGCATGTGGGGCAGAGCGGAACTGACAAACCCATTGAGTTCCTTATAACTTTTACAGATCGAAACGAAAAACTCCAATGGACAGATGCCTCCGGAGCAGTAACGCCCGACGGCTATTTGGTACGCATGAGTAACACCAGCTATGCCGACATAGCAGCACCTACCGACGGACAAAGCTACACCGAGAGCAGCACCGACAAGCACGTATCCTATGGCACACAACAAGTATGGTACAAAAACCTTGGTGCAGGCACTTATTACTTTAAAATATATCCCTACAAAGGCACAGGCACAAGCATCGATTACAAAACCGATGGCGCGCCACAAACAACAAAAACAATACAATAAATAAGAATAATAACAACAATCAAAAAAAATAAACTTATGGCAAATTTTACAAAAATGAAATTATGGCTACTCACAATGCTGCTGCTCGTGGGTAGCGTGGTTTGGGGACAAACGACGATATTTACAGAATCCGTTGGAGCTGGAGCATCTGGTACAGCAATTGGATCATATACTGGATGGCAAAACAATGGTGTATTAACATTTTCTGGCACAGGTGACATTAGAAGTACGAGCGCATCAAGTGGATATTCAGATGCATCAGGTGGAGGTAATGTAATGATTAATTCTGCTAATGAGTATTTTCAAATCTTAGGAATAAACACTATAGGTTTCACTGATTTAGTATTATCATTTGGAGTACGGAAAAACACTAATGCAGAAACAGGAACAACAATTAAAGTTGAGGTTAGCACTAATGGGACAAATTGGTCAGCCTTAACAATGCCTTCATTGCCGAGTGGGCAAAATGGGTGGTATCATAGAACTTGCTCAGGCAACATACCATCGACAAATTCTCTTTATATAAAGTTCACTTCGACATCAACTGTTGAGTTTAGAATTGATGATGTCAAACTTATAGGAACTTCAGTACCTTCTTGCACCACCCCAACTCATTCATTTGCATCAGCAAGTGTGAGCAAACTCACAACCGATGATGCATTCACGAATGCTTTTACAAGTCAAAACACTTCGACAAAAGTATGGTCGAGCAGTAATACTGCTGTTGCAACTGTAGCTGCAAATGGCGAAGTAACTATAGTAGGTGCGGGTAGCACTAATATTCAAGTAACACAGGTTGCCGATGCTACTTATTGTGCAGTGAGTGCAAGCTATGCGCTGACAGTGAGTGCACCAAGCTACACCATAACACCCTCATCCAACAACGAAAGTTTTGGTACAGTATCGCTATCGGGCACAGTCATTACTGGCGCACCATTGGCTGGCTATACTTATGCATCGCCCGCTTATACAGTACTAAGTGGTACAGCTACAGTTTCGCAAAATGGCAATGCATTTACAGTTACGCCTACATCAAATTGTGCCGTTCGTATAAATTTTGAAGCCTTGCCAACTTATACAGTAACATTTGATAAAGGAACAGGAGACTGTGCAACTGCTTCATTGACAGAGTCAATTGGTGGTGCTGGAGTTACTCTTCCAACAGCTACTCCTCCTGCATCATGTGTTGCACAAAATTGGGAATTTGCAGGTTGGGCTGCTGCTTCGCAAAGCGAATCAACTACTTCTCCTACACTTTATGCAGCTGGAGCAACATATAATCCAGTTAGTAATATTACTCTTTATGCCGTTTATAAAGTAATGGGTAGTGGGGGAATGACTCCAACTTCAAACACAATCACTATTGGCGGATCTACAACAGGTTGGACTATAAATGACAGAGGTTGGAATGCTAGTTACTGGGGGTTAGCTAATGGAAATACTTATTCAATTTTATCTCCAACAATTGATTTGTCAACCATTACAAGCGTTAATGTCACTGTGAGAACTTATGGGACTACTTCTGGTTCAAGTAATGTTTTGGAAGTGCTAAATGCCGATGGTACTATATCGTATGGTACTTATGTAGCGACATCCTCTTTTGTTGATAAGGAATTTACTCAAACCTCAAGTCCTTTTACAGGAAATGGTCAATTAAGATTTAAAAGTCAAGGTACAGTAGATGGAGCTGGACTACGTGTTACAGATATAACGATTAACTACTCTGTTATCTCTTCAATAACAACTTATAATTCAAATCCATCTTGTTCTGACCCAATTATTACTGTAAGTGAAACAACTCTTTCAGGCTTCACTTACGCCCAAGGTTCAGGTCCTTCATCAGAGCAAAGTTTTACAGTTAGTGGTGTAAATCTTACTAATAATATAAGTATTGCTGCAAGCGCCAACTACGAAATATCAAAAACTTCGGGTTCGGGATATGCAAGTCCGTTGACATTTACATCTGGCGAAGCTGCTACTCCTCAAACAGTTTATGTGCGTCTAAAAAGTGGTCTTGCCGAAGGAAATTTCAACGATGAAGTTATTAATATTACCTCTACAGGCGCAGATGCTAAAACCGTAACAGTTAGTGGTAGTGTAACAGCGGCTATCAACCCCGAGCCTACGGCTCATGTTACAGGTTTCGGTGCAGTAGAAGATGGTCAAAATGCAATTATTCTTGATTGGACAGATGCCGCAGGTGCTGATGGATATCTTATTAAAGCGTCAACAACAAGTTTTGAAGCAATAGCCGCACCAGTTGATGGTACGCCCGAAAGTGATGGCACTTTGGTGAAAAATGTAGCTAAAGAGTTAGAAATTGTTGAGTTTACAGGTTTAGCTGCTGGCACAACTTATTATTTCAAAATCTGGCCTTACAGCAATAGCGGCGCAAGCATCGATTACAAAACGGATGGTAGTGTGCCACAGACGAGTGCAATGACAGAAGCTATAGTTACTCCAAATGTTATAATTACCGAAGTTTTTGGTGGTGGTGGAAATAGTGGAGCTACATTAAAGAACGACTTTATTGAACTTTACAATACCACTGAAAGTCCGGTGGATATAAGCGGTTGGAGTGTACAGTATTACAGTGCAACAGGAACAAGTGCAACTGTAACAGAAATACCATCTGGTTCAATTATTCCTGCTAAATCACATTTCTTGATTCAACAAGCAGCGGGTTCAGGCGGCACTGTTGATTTATTTGAACCAAATGTGATTGGTACAATTGCTATGGCTGGTGCAGGTGGGAAAGTGATACTTTTCACAACAAATTCGGCTCAAACAATTACTTCAAGCATAAGCTCTGTAACTGGCAATGAAAACTTTAAAGATTATCTGCCTTATGGCGCTTCAACTCCTGTTTGGGGTTCAGCAATGTCTGCTACAACAAATACAACATCTGCTACCCGTAAGATAGTTGAGGGAGAATATGTTTACACCCAAAACATTGGTAACGATTTTGAAGTAGTATCACCCACACCACAGAATACAGGTAAATTCCAATCAAAAGCTTCTGGTAGCTGGGGATCGACTGCAACATGGGAATTTACTGACAACGGAACATGGGGAGACGCAACGATAATTCCTACTTCATCAACAGGTAAAGTAAATATTTCATCAGGAACAGAAGTTACGATTGCTGCAAATTCAACTGCATCCTCCACTACGATTCTTGATGGCGGTAAACTCACCCTGAACAATGGCTTTACCTTTGAACCAGGAACATTTACCATCGAAGATGGTGGGACTTTCGTGGATAAACGGTCGGATGCCACAAAAACGGCAATTAACGCAACTGTGAATGTGGAACTAACCGGAAGTGCAACTGCTGCTGCCCGTCAGTGGTGGTATGTTTCAAGCCCGGTGGCTGCGGCTACAGCGGCTGTATTCAATCCGGAAGGAGATAATAATATCGGTTATTTCGACGAAACTTTGTCAACTCCCAATTATGTTCAAATATTAAGTAATTCGGATCCGCTGCATGTTGGTAAGGGTTATCTCTTCCAAAACAAAGCTACTGCAACCTATACGTTCACGGGTGCGCTGAATACAGGTGATGTTACCCTTAACCTTACACGTACAGGTAATTCCGCCGGTCAGCGTGGTTTCCATATCGTTGGTAACCCCTATCCGTCGTACTTAAACTGGAAGAATGCCTTCGATGCAGGTACTACCAGCAATGTGCGTAATACCATTTGGTATCGTACTACTACAGGATCTGCCAATGGTATGAAATTCCTTACCTTTAACGCTGCCACACAGGTTGGTACGGAAGGTGTGTCCGGAGTGGTGCCTCCAATGCAGGGCTTTTGGATGAAGGTACATGCCGACAATAGCAATGGTGTTATCAAATTTACGAACGATATGCGTTCACATGCTACAAGTCCGGGTAATTCAAGAAAGGCACCGGCTGTCGACAATAAACAGCTTCTTCGTTTGCAGGTGAGCAACTCGTTGGTAACCGACGAAATGGTACTGGTGGGTATTGAAGGTGCTTCCGATGCGTTCGAAAAATACGACTCTGAAAAGATGGCTAATAATAGCCCTGACATACCTGAATTGTATACTCTTATCGGTTCACAGGAGATTGCAATCAATAGTGTGGAAGCTCTTACTATCGGAAAACAGTTTATACTCGGCTTCCGTCCCGGTCAGGCTGGCTCCTTCAGCATCAAAGCTACCGAACTTACCAATCTCGAAAACGTAAAAGTAATCCTGAAGGACAATCAGCTGAATACCGAAACGGAACTGCTGGCTAACGAAAGCTACACTTTCACATCGGATGCCACTGCCACTGCCAACCGCTTCAGCATCGAATTCAGGGCACCGGGTGCTACTACTTCTTTACATGAAGTAAATGCTAAAAACACCCTGGTATATGTGAACGAGGCCAATCAGATTGAAGTGCAATCGGTGGCGCTGTCTACTGCCGACCGTATCAGCGTGTTTAACCTTGCCGGACAGCAACTGGTGTCGCAAGCCGCCAGCGGACAGGTAACGGTTATCAACGAGCCGTTCAGCGCGGGTGTTTACCTGGTGAAAGTGAACAGCCATCTTCAGAAAGTAATCGTAAAATAAAAACATCAACAGCATATGAAGACAAAAGAAAGCTATTTGGCACCGGATATCAACCTGATTCGACTGGATAATGATATCTCGTTACAGCTTCAATCCGACAACACACCTGCGGAGGAGCCAACTAACTGGTCGTACAACCAGTCATACAACGATCCTCTGAAAAATCAACTGGCCTAACGACAAGCCATTATAAAAAAAAGCCCTTGTTGCACCTTATGCAACGGGGGCTTTTTTCAAATATTCTGGTAGGAGATAAAAATTTTAAAGCAGGATTTAACGATGTGTTGGTCACTTGAAAATAAAATCAATAATTCAGGTACCACTCATTTAATTTTCATGAAAGATGATAATGGAGCCTACTATGTTTACGACAGGTTTTTTTCGTTGTGGTTAACGCTGTAATGCTTGTTTATATGGCTTACCTCGCGTACCACCGATAGCACCTTTTCACTGTCGATAGGTAAAAACCTGTTTTCAAAATGCTTTACCCTGCCTTCCTGTTCGTAATCGAAGGTTATGGTTTGCAAGGATTGGGTCTCGAGGCACTTCCGTATGGCATTCATAAACAAATCCGTAATTTCTGAATCGAAAAAGTCGGAAATATGCTTTCCACTCACATCCTGATTACGAAATATCCGTTTTGTTTGATCGGAGGTCGACAGGTCGAGGTATTCACCGCGGATATTATAGGTGATGAGAACGTCGGGTATGGCATGTAAGATGGCCTGCAAACGGTTGGTCTTCTCTCGGTCGGAAATTTCAGTCTGTTTACGTTTTGTGATATCCTGAATAAGTCCGGCATACCGAATTGCTTTGCCATGATCGTCGTACACAACAAAACCCGAAGAGGCTACCCACATTTCCTGCTTATCGGGACGAAGGAGGCGTAATTCAACCTGAAATTTTCCGGTGGAATTCAATTGCTGAAACCTTTCGAATGCCAGTTCTCTGTCGTTGGGATGAACAGCCAGGTTGATAAGATTTAAAAGATTATCCCCCAACTGCAACTTTTGTCCGAACATCTCTGTATGGTTGGGACTAATATACTGCAATTGGTTCATGTCTTCGGAAAGGAGCCAAAACACGCCACCTACATTATCGATAATCTGCCGGAACATTTCCTGTTTTTCAATTTGTTTGGCTTGCTTGTATAGGTTCGTCACATCGCGGCACGAGGCATACACCAATCCGCCTGAGGGCATACTGTTCCATTCCAGGTAGCGATAATCACCTTTTTTGGTACGGTAACGGTTCGTGAAATTACCAATGGAGTGTTGATTACTGAGCTGATCCATTGCCTGAAGGGTGCGTGAATAATCATCGGGGTGTATCAGATTCAGAAAACTCGACAGTTCGAGTTCCTGAACCGAATAGCCAAGTATAGTGTGCCAGGCCTTGTTTAGTTTCAGAAAATGTCCCGACATATCGGAAATGCAAAACAAGTCAAGATTGAGATCGAAAAAGGTTTCGAGGTCTTCGCTATGCGATTTATAGCTGGTAACATCCACAAAAACAGTCAGAAACATTCCATCCTGCTTACTTGTCGTCACCGAATACCAATTGCCGTTTTCGGGACGATACAACTCATACTTCCAGTTTCCACCTGAAGCAATTATTTCAGTATACAGTTGATGAAGCTCACCCTCATTGAAAAGTTCAAGAACACTCTTACCTTTGGGATGTCGCTCAGTCATTCCCGTGATGTTGATAAATGCTTCGTTAACTTCCGAAATTACCAAATCGGATAGCTTTCCGCCTTCATCGGTGATTATAGTGTACAATGCCATCCCAAAAGGCGATTTCAGGATGATGTTTAAACGGCCATCGGTGTTAAGATCCATAGGAGCTGTTTTTTCTGAATAACTGGAAAATACAAGTACAGCTACTTTTGCCAAAAAGCATCAAATAGAGCGCTAAATTAAATGAATATGTTTATAATACAAAGCGAATTGTGCTTAATTGTTGATAAAGTACAAATTTTTGTCAGATTTGTCGCAGATAGGTTAGAGTGAGCAGCGGTTGCAATCGTTTGCGGTTGATTTTCAGCTAAAAACACTTCAGCGCAGGATATCGAATAAGTAGAAAAACTAATTTTGTTTTCACTAGTATTAACCTGCTGATGCCCGGTGCTAAGTATAGAACGACACCTGAGCGGAAGCCTAATCATTTTTGTGCGTATGAAAAAAATAATTTTACCTCTTATGATGCTTGCGTTGGCAAGTAGTGTGTTTACCGCTAAAGCCGATGTGCTTGTTCCCGGCTGGTACAATCTTCAATGGCCACCTACTGGTGAAGTTCAGGCAGGTGGTGATTTTACTGTGTATGCACAGGTGTGGATTGATGGTGTAACCAGTTTGCCTGGTCAGGGTGCTGGTGTTCAGGCCTGGATAGGTGTAAGTACCGAAAATACGAATCCTTCGACCTGGACCACCTGGGTTGCAGCCAGCTTCAATACGAATGCAGGCAATAACGATGAATTCATGGCAAATATCGCCACTGGGTTGAGTGCTGGCACCTACTATTACGCCAGTCGTTTTCAGTACAACGATGGTGCATTTGTGTATGGTGGAACAGGGGGGCCCTGGAACGGCACCGGAAGTAATTCGGGTGTGTTGACTGTAACTGCTGCTCCTCCCGTACCTCAGATTGAATGGGCTAATCTGCAATGGCCGGGCAACGGCAATATTGCTCCGGGTACCGACTACGACGTATATGCTCAGGTATACAAAGGAGGTGTAACCGAAGCTGCTGGTCAGGGTGCTGGTATTCAGGTATGGATAGGAGTGAGCACTACTGATACCAATCCTTCGGCATGGTCCACCTGGTTACCGGCAACTTATCATGCCGATAATGGCAACAACGATGAGTACAAGGCAAATATTGCAACCGGATTGGCCGAAGGTACGTATTATTATGCCAGCCGTTTCCAACTGGGTACCGCTGCGTACCTGTACGGTGGATTCCAGAGCGGTTTCTGGGATGGTACCACCAATGTAAACGGTGTATTGGTTGTTTCGAACGGTCCGGTATCAGGAATCACTGCTACGAACAACGATGTGATGAATGTATTTGTAAACGCAGCCCGTCAGTTAGTGGTTGTACAAAACGGACAGGAGCTGAGTGAAACCATTTCGGTATTCAGTTTATCGGGACAGCTGTTGAACAACCAACGCAGCAATGGAGCTGTAACGACCCTTAACTTCAACGCTGAACCCGGTTTTTATCTGGTGAAAGCCGGAACTTATACCCGCAAGGTGATGGTGCGTTGAAACAAGTCTTAATTAACTGTAATGAAGCCCCCGTCGTAAAAAAACGGGGGTTTTTATTTTAATTTTAAACGGTTTTTTTTGCATTGTTTAGCAAAAATAAACTATCTTTGCATCGTTGTGTTTTTCAATTTACAATAAGTCTGGAAGTGTTTGGTTTCCCGGTAAAGAGCAAATAAATCATTCTCTTATGAAAAAGCTGATATTTTCTCTGATAACCTGCTGTATAATTCATCTTTTTTCCGGTTGTGTCGACAAGCCGGACGAAGACGCTGTTCCCCGTACGATGGAGACATTACAGGTAGCCTCAACATTCGATTGGCAGACCACGCATGATGTACAGTTTAATATAACATCCGATGTGTCGACCATGGTACGTATCCGATCGGTAAACGGAGAACTGCTTTACCATCAGGGTTTCTACAGTACCCTGCCTGATCCGTATCAGGTGCAATTAAATCTGCCTAAAACAGTTACTCAATTAATTATCAACGCTACTCCGGTAACAATTTCAGGGAATAGTGTTTCGGTTCATCTGACAACCCAACAACCAAAACTCGCTCCTGTCGGAATGCAGCAACTACCGAATCCTGTTGTGCACTGGAAGCTGGATGAAGCTTCGGGTGATCAGATTAACGACGAGTACGGATTACTCACCGGGACAGCTACTTCGTGTGCCAGGGTGTCGGGCATCAATGGTGGTGCATTGGAGTTCGATGGTGTAGCCAGCCAGGTCCGAATTGCAAATGCAGCTTCATTTAATCCTGTAAACGACCAGATAAGTTTTGCCCTTTGGTTTAAAATGAGCGAAGCAGGTTCGTCGGGCACTTTCTTGTTTCACAATACCAAGTATATACTGAAGCTGGATGCACAAGGCAGGCTTACATTTGCTCTGTATGTGCCTACCTACAAGGATGTGGTGATGAAATTTGCCGATCGCATACTCGATACCGACTGGCATCAGATGGTAGCTGTTTACGATGGTACAAAAATGAAACTTTACCTCGATACGAGGCTTATGGCGACGAATGACGTTTCGGGAGATATTAAGTCAAGCGGTGCTCCCATTTTCATCGGAAGTCAAAATACAATGAATTTCTTTAAAGGCCAGCTCGACGATATTCAGATTTTCGGATACGCATTATCCGAAGCTGAACTCAGTGCCTTGTATACAAGTACACGCAATCCCGGAGATGGTTCCGATCAATTGATTGCACACTGGAGTTTAAATGAAAATCAGGGAACCACTGCAACGGATGAAACCGGTCGGAATCATGGCGTGATTTTTCAACCTTCATGGACTACAGGCGTATCGGGTAGTTGTCTCAGGTTTAATGGAACAAGCACATACGTAAGTATCCCCAACAGTGCATCACTAAACCCGGTTGAGTCGGTATCGATGATGGCATGGGTAAAAACCAGCGAAAACAAAACGACTAAAATTGTACAGAAAGGCGATTGGGATGGACACGGACTTGGTCAGGGTAAATGGGATGGCTGGCAGGCGAGTATACGTACCGCCGACGATCAGTCGCATTCGTTGCACTGGCTGGGCGGATTGCCGGTATTTAACGAGTGGTATCATTTGGCCATGACCTACGATGGTACGATGCTAAAATTCTACGTCAATGGTCAGTTGCGAAATAGTAAAGCCGTTCAGGGGCCGTTAAAGGTCAACGGACGCACCGCATCGATCGGTTCGGATAATGGAGCACAGAAGTTTTTTGTCGGCGAAATAGATGAAGTGAAAATAATGGGCAGGGCATTGAGTCAGGCAGAGATACAAACAAATTACAGCTATACACAGGCGCCTGCCTACGACAGGGATGGCGATGGTATAGCCGATGCCGACGATAATTATCCGGGAGATCCGGCACGGGCGTTCGAGAATTATTATCCGGTGTCGGGCTATGGCAGTCTGGCTTTCGAAGATTTATGGCCCAGTAAGGGCGATTACGACTTCAACGATTTGGTAGTCGATTACCGGTTTAAAATTATAACCAATGCAGCCAACAAGGTTTCGGATGTGATTGCCGAATTTGTTATAAAAGCCATTGGCGCAGGATTCGAAAACGGTTTTGGCTTTCAGTTGGAAGGCAACACCGTAAGCGCTAACGATATTAATGTGGAGGGTACAGTACTTTATGAGAACTATATTCAACTGAATGAGAACGGAACAGAGGCGGGACAGGAAGAGATAACGGTGATTGTGTTCGATAATGCGAACCGATGTATGCCATCCGAATCGGGATTTGGTGTGAATGTATTTCCCGAAAAGCCCTACATCACTCCCGATACCATCAGACTTACGCTGGGACTGGCCCCCAATCGTTATACCATCAACGATTTGAATTTATATAATTTCAATCCTTTCCTGATAATCAATAAAGATCGGGGGAAAGAAGTTCATTTACCCAACCGAAAACCTACCAGTCTGGCTAATAGGGATTATTTTGGAACAGTACACGATAATTCTTCCCCATCTTCAGGCAGGTATTATAAAACCAGTGAGAATTTACCCTGGGCACTGAATATTTCTTCTGCCTACGATCATACCATTGAAAGTGTGCAGATTACCGATGCACATCTTAAATTTGCAGCATGGGCAGAATCATCCGGACAACTCTTTCGGGATTGGTTTATGAATAAACCTGACTATCGAAATAGTTTAAAAATTTATTCACCAAAAAAATGAGAAAGAAAAATTGGCAGGTTCAGAAAAAAAAATATATCTTTGTGAACTAATTTTAATAAAATAAGTTATATTTAACGTTACTAAGCTAAGTATTCCGGGATTGTCGATGCCCATATCCAAGTAGACAGTAAACAGATTTACGTATGAAAAAACACCTTTTAAAAGTAGCAATTGTTTTGGTAATCGCTATTTCGATGGCATCGTGCTACACAGTTGAAATGACAGTAGGTTCAGGTCCACAAACCGGTTTAACAATTGAAAAGAAAAACCACTATGTGATTGGTGGCTTGGTAGCTCTTTCGACAGCCAACGTAAAAGAAATGGCGGGAAATGCAAAGAACTATTCAGTTACAATTTCGCACACCATTCTCGATGGTTTTATTGCAGCGTTGACCGGAGGTTTGTATACCCCAACCACCACTGTTGTAAAGAAATAAAGAAATTGGTTACGGAAGTATCAGATTTACTGGTGCTTCCGTACTCTCTTATTTCTTTTCATTGAATGAGAAACCTGCTCGGCAGATGTAGATTCACATTTGTTGAGCATTTTATTTGTGTATTTTTATAAGCATTATTATCGGATGAAAACGATACGCATAGTACTGGCTGTGATCATACTGTTGTATTCCGGCTATTTATTAATCAATGTGGTACCGGTTATTCACAAACTCACCGATTATGGAATTGGTGTGTTGGCCGGAGCATTGGTATTGCTCACGGTAGGTATTTTGTTGTTACGTGGTAAACCCAAAAAGAAATGAAAACAGGAATTTTAATTAAATCTACAGCATTTGTGTTGCTGATGGCACTCTTTACAGGATGTGCCAGCACAACCATCATTCAGTCGGTACCCGAAGGGGCTAAATTGTACGTCGATGGAATGTTGGTTGGATCGACACCCTACACCCTTCGCGACACAAAAATTACCGGAGCCAGCACATCCATTCGTCTCGAGGCTGAAGGGTATGAATCGCTGTTTACCTACATTCACAAAGACGAAGAAGTAAATGTTGGAGCCATTGTGGGAGGTGTGTTCTTCTGGGTTCCCTTCCTGTGGATTATGCAATACCGACCAAATTACATGTACGAGATGCTTCCAGCATCAGCTACTCCAAAAGCCCCCGACGCAACTGTCGACACAGGCATTTCAGAAAAACTCCGCGAGCTGAAAAAGCTTTTCGATGAAGGGTTGTTAACTCAGGAAGAATACGACGCTGCCCGGAAAAAAGTGATAGAGCAAGGGTTGTAGGCATTTAGCATTTGAATTTTAGTGAACCACGACAAACAGTTGAAAAGGCTGGTTTGTCGTGGTTTTTTTGTATTTTATAAATAGACATTGTGTATCTTGAACCTTATTAAGCAATTATTTGTTAGAATATCGAAACTTGAAATGTTCTGATTTAAAACAATTTCGTTACATTTGCATAAAAAACTATGGAAATAACCATTACTTTACAGGAATTAGGTCGCAGGATTGCTGAACTGCGCAAGAACAAAGGATATTTGCAAAGTGATTTAGCTCAACGACTATCGCTTTCCCGTTCGTCACTGGCACAAATTGAGTCGGGCAACCGCAACCTGACAGCTTTAGAACTCTACAAAGTTTCAACAATACTTGGAGTCAGGATGGAAGAACTTATGTCGACAGATTATGTGTCGGATGTGACAGTAGAATACAAACGAGCTGGTTCAATCAGAAAAGAGACTTCGAGAGAATCACTTCCTACTACAGATTTTTCAAAATTTCGAAATGTCATTTTGTACATTTTGGAACAATGTGCCGGAAAACCCAATATCGGTGAGAAAGAGCTATATACCTTGCTATACTTTTGTGATTTCAATCATTATGAGTTGTATGAAGAGCACCTTTCAGGCATACGGTATCATAAAACTTCCGCGGGGCCGGTTCCATTGCATATCGATGTCTTTCTTTCCAGTCTTATCAATGAAAATGAGCTTTATCGTATCAACAATTCTATCCCGGGTCAGCTAACAACCCGTTATATTCCACTTGTAAAGCCCGATTTGAGTCAACTTCGTGCCAGTGAAAAAGAAGTGATCGATCAGGTAGTTCATCGAATGGGGAACTGGTCGGCCCGCACTCTCCAAGCCTACGTTCGCAACGACATGCCCTGGCAGGCCACCCGCGAAGGCGACCAAATCAACTATGAATTAGTGTTTTACCGTGAAATGCCGTATTCGGTGAGAGAATATGATGAAGATAAAATTTGAAGAAATCCCTGAATTTAACAAAGACCTATTGGAGGAATTAATTGTGATTTGATTGGCGCAAGTTTTTTGCTTTTTTGATGACTCATCGAAGATAGTTTTTGTAAAAATTTACTAATCTGTATATAGCCAATAATAATTGATGACAAATTGCGGAAAATTTTATGTAATTGGAAATAAGATGGTTGAAACAATATTGTTGCAAACGTTTGCACAATGTTAGATGCAAATTTAACGTGCTTTTGATTTGTAAGAAATTCATTACAAGTACATTTGTCGTAATTATTACGATATTTTGATCTATATCAACACAGTTGGATTAGTATGAAAAAAAGATAGTGGTAATTAATTTTTTTAACTATTTATTTCAAAGTATATGTTTAACCGTGTAAATAAAAGTGTTATGAAGAAAACTTTACATCAATTTTTGGATTTTTTATCTATTAAGTGTTTTTTTGAGTCCAATTTCAATAAAATACTTATAGTATTGATTGCTATGTTTATAGTATCTCAAGCAATTAATGCTGATGGGGGAATAGGATACAAAGGTATTTATGTCAATACAAATGGTACAAAAACCTGGTATAAAGCTCATCATATTGATGGATGGGCTTACAATGGATGTGTAGATTTTCAATTTAATTCTGCTTCAGTCTTTAACAGTACTAATTTGGGATCTTTTACTTCTTCACAGGTATTCCAGATTGCTGGTTTTGCTGTAGTTGGTTGGACTAATAGTTCTGACTGGGTTGCAGGTAAATTACTTTACAAAGTATGGAAACAAGGAGATTCAGAACCTGGTTCATGGTCGGAGATTTCAGTAGGAAATTATGGAAATGGAAATGGAGCCACTCAGGTTGTTTGTTCTTCAGGTAATGATAGAGTAGTGGGATATAACAACGGTACAACAAATATAAATCCCGGGGCACCCGGCACTTACAACTTTAAAATTCAGGCTTTGGGTAGAATGCAATGGTCTGGAGGATCATTCAATGTCAATGATGGCCCTGAAATGACTGCAACATTTACAATAACATCTTCAGATACAGATAATTTCAGGTCAAAGAATACTGGTAATTGGAATACTTCAAGTACCTGGGAGTCATCATCAAATGGAACTAATTGGGCAACTTCCACAGTAGTCCCCGGCTCTACTTCTGCTTCTGTTACTATTCTAAATAGTCACAATGTGACTCTTGATCAAAATGTAACAGTCCCATCTTTAACCATCAACTCCGGGGCTACCTTCACTGCATCTGATGCCACACCGCGTACGCTTACCATCACCAAATCTTCCAGCGGTTCTTCCACAACCTTAAGCAACAGTGGTACCTGGGCAAATGGAGAAGGTGGTAGTACAGTAGTTTTTTCAGGAGCTCCTTCATCCGGTGATGCAATACATGCAATCACAGGTACAATTGCTTTTCAAAAAGTGATTATTAATAAATCCGGTGGTTCATCCAACGTCGGAGCTGGTTTTGCTGCAAATAGTTCTGTTTCCGTATCGCTGGAGATTGGAGCAGGAGGGTACGTTTCAACTAATCCTCCAACCTCGTTCTATGGCGAAAGTGCTGTATTGAAGTTTAATCAGGGAGCCAGTGCCAATTATGATATCAATCCGGGAGATAAGTCTTGGTCAAGCACGGTTATTCCCAACAGCATTACCATCAATTCAGGCACCGTTACGATTAATGAAGACAGAAGCGCGACAGGAACGGTAATCATAGATACCGGAGCTACGCTGGCATTGAGTGCATCGAAAAAACTGACTGTTGGAACATTGACAAACAATGGAACCTTTACAGTGAAAAACGGTGCAACTGTTAAAACAACTACAGTAACCGGAAGCGGAACCAATAATGTTGAAATTCAACTTGCAGGTAGTGCCGACATCACCGCTCGTCAGTGGTGGTATGTTTCCAGTCCGGTTTCAGCTGCAAAAAGTTCGGTTTTCGATGCTGCAGGTACAAACAATCTTGGTTGGTTTAACGAAGAAGGAACACCTCCGGCTTATGTTCAGATTTTAAACAATACAACTGACCTCGCTGTTGGTAAAGGTTATCTGTTCCAAAATAAAGCTACGGCAACTTACACCTTCACTGGTGGGTCGTTAAACAATGGCAGTCAACCAATTTCGTTAACCAGAACAGGAACAACAGAAGGACAGCGGGGATTTAACCTGGTGGGAAATCCCTATCCTTCATACCTTGACTGGAAAACGGCATACGACGCTCTTTCTACATCTAATATACGCTCTACAATCTGGTATCGCACAACTACAGGCACTGCTAACGGAATGAAATTCATTACCTATAATGCATCAACTAACATTGGAACCGAAGGTGCAACGAGAATTGTTCCTCCTATGCAGGGTTTCTGGATGAAAGTTAATCAGGATGGAAGTGGTGGCTCAATTACATTTACCAATGATATGCGTTCGCATGCAACCGAGACGGCAAATCCTTTGAAAGCACCTGCAGCTGGTACTAATGCGATGCAATTACTTCGTTTGAAACTAAGTAACGGAAGTGTAACCGACGAAGCGATTATGGTTGGTATTAGTGGTGCTTCTGATTTGGTTGAAACCTTTGATTCTGAAAAAATGGCCAATAATAGCATAGAAATTCCGGAATTGTATTCATTTGTCGGAACACAGGAACTTGCTATCAATAGTGTAGGGTCATTATCAGCCGGACGGCAGTTTGTTCTTGGATTCAGACCCGGTAAGTCTGGTGCTTTTACAATTGAAGCAAATCAGTTTGAAAATATCACCGACGATGTTTACCTTGTGGATCAGCATACTTCTACTGAAACCAAACTCAGTGCTGGTACGGTCTACAACTTTACTTCGGATGCTACGGCTACCAACGATCGATTTAATGTGGAATTCCGGGCACCGGGTATCACCACTGCCGTAACTGAGCCCAATGCTGCCAATACCTTTGTCTTTGTGAACGAAGCCGGTCAAATCGGGGTACAGTCGGCTGCCGGTAAAGATGCACTAATAAGTGTTTATAATACTGCCGGACAACAACTTGCCTCGCAATTAGCTACGGGTTCGGTAACTCTTATCCAACAGTCTTTCAGCTCAGGTGTGTATCTGGTGAAAGTAAATAATCTCCTTCAGAAAGTAGTAATCAATTAATTGACATAAAATATGAACACAACACAAACATACATTTCCCCTGAAATTGAACTGATTCGCCTCGACAGGGAAATATCGCTTCAACTGGCATCGGATTCTGAACCTTTGAGTGAGCCTAACTGGAGTAACAATGTCACTGATTATTTCACCGGAAGTCCATTGAAGGAATTCAAGGCATAAACCAGGCTCTTCGGAAGTATAAAAGGCTGTTTCATTAAAAAGAAACAGCCTTTTATGCATTATTACTGGTGAGTGAATCCTGAATTTCATCATTCGACTTGTTCCGAATGCAAGAATTGGCTTATCTTTGTGCGTCATTAAATCCTGTACAGTTTAACCATGCTTATCCTGCTTTCTCCTGCTAAAATCCAACATTTTAAAACAGCTGCACCAACAGCTGAATACTCATTACCTGTTTTTTTAAAAGACGCAGAAAAAATTATTCAGGAACTGAAAACCTATTCAATCCGCGAACTTGCTGCAATTTTACAGGTGAACGTGAAAATTGCCGAACAAAATGCCGATCGCTTTTTCAACTGGCACAGGCCGTTTACTCCCGAAAATGCCAAACAGGCCCTGTGGGTGTACAATGGCGAGGTGTTTCACGGGCTGGATGCAGGAAGTATGACGGAGAACGAGGTGAATTATGCTCAACAGCATTTGCGTATTTTATCGGGCTTGTACGGTATTCTTCGCCCTCTGGATCTGATTCAAGCCTATCGACTGGATGTAAGCCACCAGCTGAGTCCGGCTTTTGGTAATGACCTCTACGAATTCTGGCGCGATAAGGTTACAACCGAGGTAAAAAAAGCGTTGCGTCAATCCGGGAATCCAACCCTGATTTTTAATCTGATGTCGGGTGAGTATACCAAAGTTATCAATCCTGAGCGATTGAAAACAAGCATTATCGAATTTGAATTTTTACAGTATCAGCCCGATACCGAACGTTTTAAACCCATCACTATCTACATTAAAAAAGCCCGCGGATTAATGGCCCGCTACATCATCCGAAATGCGATAACCAACACCGAAACACTCAAAGCATTTTCCGACGAAGGATACTGGTACAACGAACAACTTTCAACTAAGGATAAATTTGTGTTTGTTCGGTAAACACTAACTCAGGAATTCAACCAGTATGACTAAAAAGCTTCCCCAACAGGAGGCTTTTTTGTTGATGAAATCTATATAAGTTAACGAAAATGCTTAAAATTTTACTGAATTTCACTGTTACTATTGCAAATTAAAAAGATTTTAATACATTTGCAACTATGACATGACCTAATCAGTATCCTTCACCTGAAGCCTGATCTTTCCAAGAATCGACCTGCGGATGGATTCTTAGTGTACGATAACACTACTTTTTAACTATTAGTTGTACACCATGAAACGAATCATTACACTTATTACGGGCTTAGCGTTCTTTACGCTCACTGTTGTCTCTAAACCGGTTTCGGTCGAAATTGCAAAACAAGTTGGAAAATCCTTCATGAATCA
>JAVFAG010000007.1:7264-55407 GCA_034002585.1 Paludibacter sp. | reverse complement strand
AAAGAACTGGCTGGAACCGGTAAACCTGTTATATTAGTATTAAACGAAGGGCGACCAAGAAGTATTCATTCCATTGAGCCCGACATGAAGGCAGTGGTTCAAACCTATCTTCCGGGTAATTATGGGGGTGATGCACTGGCAGATATACTTTTTGGAGACGTTAATCCTTCCGGCCGTTTACCTTATACCTATCCTTCCTATCCAAACTCTTTAGTGACGTATTATCATAAACCATCTGAAGAACAAAAACGTGCTGAAGGTGCCTATGTGTATGAGTCGGATTATAATCCGCAATATGAATTCGGTCATGGATTAAGTTATACCACGTTCGAATACAGCAATTTAAAGGTTTCCAATTCAACCTTCACCGAAAAGGATGTAATAAATGTAACTGTGGACGTGAAAAACACAGGAAGTAGAAGTGGAAAGGAAAGCATTTTGTTGTATTCGAGTGATGTTTATGCATCGATGACTCCCGACGTGAAACGCCTACGCAGATTCACAAAAATTAATCTGGAACCAGGTCAATCACAAACTGTTGAATTTGAAATCCGTGCAAAAGATTTAGCTTTTGTCAATCAATACGGACAATGGGTAACTGAACCAGGAGATTTTGAACTGATGATATCCGGCTTAAGAACAAACATTACATTTAAAAATTAACAATCACATAACAAAAATAAATAATTCGATGAAAATCACAATCCAAAAAAAGCAAAAAGCAGTTACAACTTTTGGCAGATGGTGTCTGCTGGGGTTTGCGTTGATGATGGCATTAGCTATTCCATTACAAGTGTTTGCCCAAAAGTCGGTCGTTAAAGGCGTAGTTGTGGATAGCAACAACGAGTTGATTATCGGAGCAAATGTACTTATCAAAGGTAGCAGTACTGGAACTATTACCGACTTTGATGGTAAGTTCAGTATCGAAGCCTCACCCAGCGATGTGCTGGTAATCAGTTACATTGGCATGAATCCAAGGGAAATAACGGTAGGAAACGAGAAGATTTTTAAAATTATTCTGGTTGAAAATTCCAAAGCGCTCGAAGAGGTTGTCGTAATCGGTTACGGTTCTGTTAAGCGTAGGGATGTGACCACTGCAATCAGTTCCATCTCAACCGACGACCTGAACCAACGTCCCATTGTTTCGGCCGATCAGGCATTGCAGGGTAAAGCAGCAGGAGTTTCGGTAATTAAACCAAACGGCCTTCCCGGAGAGGGGATGGTAATTCGGGTGCGAGGAGCTACTTCGATGAACTCAAGTAATGATCCGTTATATGTGGTGGATGGAGTAACGTTGGACAATATCTCCTTCCTGTCGGCCAACGACATAGAAAGTATGCAAGTGTTGAAAGATGCGTCATCAGCAGCTATTTACGGTTCACGTGCAGCAAATGGTGTTATCCTTATTACCACCAAATCAGGTGTGAAAGGGAATGCAAAGGTTTCATTGAATGCATATGCAGGTTTGACCAGTTTGACCAAACGAATCGAATCGTTAAATGTAGAACAGTATCGCGAGCTATTGCAGGATATGAATTCCAAAACAGTTTTACCGGCCAATCTAACAGATAGAACCGACTGGTACGATGAAACCTTTCAAAATGCACTGACTCAGAATTATCAACTCTCGGTTTCGAATGCAACTGATAAAATAAATTACTATTTATCAGCAGGTTATACCGGAGAGCAGGGGATTATTAAAGTGGCCTACTTTGAACGTTTCAATTTCCGATCGAACATTGAGAATCAGATTCGTACCTGGTTAAAGATCGGAGCTAATATCTCGTATTCTGATTACAAAAGCAATGGTATCGTTAGTGGATTGGGGGCCAATCGTGCCGGAGTTGTACTTTCAGTTATTAATGCACCAACCTATGCTCCCATTTGGGATGAAACTAATCCGGGACAGTTTTACGAACAATTTTATGGTGTCAACATCACTTCGCCTGTTGAGAATATGTCGCGTACAGCTGATAATAAAACACTTAACAATCGCCTGATTGGAACCGGAAGTACTGAAATTACCTTCCTTCCCAACTTTAAACTTCGTTCTTCAGTAACGCTCAATCGTTTGTATAACAACAATACCAGTTTTCTGGATCCGGTTCAAACTGGCTACGGACGTACACAGGGTGGTGTTGCTACCGACGATCGTTCAATTAATACCATTTTGATTTACGACAATATTTTAAGTTATAATAAAGCCTTTGACTTACATTCAATTGATTTTATGGGAGGTACTTCGGCCACAACATCTCATTACAGTCGATCCAATGTAAGCTCACAATATTTTCACGATGGGAAAATAAAAACAGTTAATGCTGGTAACAAAGTATTACAGGATGGAGGAAGTTACGAATCAGCCTGGGCGATTATGTCGTATGTTGGACGATTGGCATACAATTACGATAGTAAATACCTGGCAACAGTAAATATGCGTGTGGATGGATCTTCCAAATTAAATCCTAATCACCGTTGGGGATATTTCCCTTCGGCTTCAGCAGCATGGCGTATTTCATCCGAAGATTTCATGAAAAACCTAACCTGGATTGATGATTTAAAGATCCGCGGAGGTTGGGGACAAACTGGTAATCAGGCAGGTTTGCCTGACTATAGCTACCTACAGCGGTTTGGTATATTTCGTAATGACTGGACACAGCCCGGGAAGGCTACCATAACTCCCAATATAGTACGGACTGAATTACGAAATACCGATTTGACCTGGGAAACAATGACGCAAACCAATTTTGGTATTGATTTAACTGTTTTAAAGAACAGACTATCCTTTGCTTTGGACTTTTATTCAAAATATACCACCGACATGCTTATGTATGTAACTTTACCAACTGGAGGTTCAACAGCATCTACAATTACACGTAATGAAGGAGAAATGTCGAATCGGGGAGTTGAATTTTCGGTAAATTCAAAAAATATTCTAAAGAAAAACTTTCGCTGGGCGACAGATTTTAATATCTCTACCAATAAAAATGAGCTAACAAAACTGGTTCTTTCACAGGTGTATAACGCAGCTAAAACCAGTGAAAATATAACTGAATTTGTTGTTCGTAACGAACCGGGACAGCCGCTTGGAGTATTTTACGGATACTTCAGTGATGGGGTAGATCCTGAAACCGGTGAATTAATCTATCGGGATATTAACGGTGACGGTTCCGTTACTGATTCGGATAAAACGCAGATTGGTAACCCAAATCCGGATTTCACATTTGGTATGACGAATACTTTATCCTATAAGAACTTTGATTTAAGTGTTTTACTTCAGGGATCGTATGGTAACGACATTTATAATGCGTCACGCATGGAAACGGAGGGTATGTACGATGATAAGAACCAGTCGGTTCGTGTACTGGAACGCTGGCGTCGTCCAGGGATGATTACCTCTATCCCGAAAGCAAAATACGACATGAAGGTATCTTCCTACTTTGTGGAAGATGGTAGCTTTTTACGTGTAAAAGACATTACTTTATCGTATAACCTTGCTCCTTCGTTGTTAAAAAAACTGGGATTAACCAAGTTTCAACCTTATATGACAGCTTCTAATTTGTTAACCTTCACTAACTACCTGGGGTTTGACCCGGAAGTTAATCAGTGGGGAAACAGTGGAACAGTACAGGGTATTGACTGGGGAACCTATCCGCAGACCAGAACATTCATTGTAGGATTAAATGTAGAATTCTAAAAAAAGTATTCAAATGAAGACAAAAAATATAAACAAGCTTCTTTTTGCAGGTGCACTGGTTTTCGTAATTACTTCCTGCTCACTCGACTACGATCCGATTTCGGAATATTCTGAAAAAACATACGGACAAACATCGAGTACTGACTCTATTAAATACAAGACAAGAGCTGAAATGTATTCTCAGTACCAATCTCTTTATCAAAAATTAAAAGATCAGGAACACTGGTATCTGGATTTGATAATGATTTGTGAAACACGCTCCGATAATTCCTATGGTGGAAGTACTGGTTCTCAGGTTGTTCCCATTGAAACCAATGCCATTGATGGTGGAAACAGCGTGTTGGCCCGCGATTGGGACCGTTATCTGGCCGATGTAGCCCAGGCAAATACTGTGATTGAAAATATTGACAAAGTACCGGATCCAATGCTTACAGCAACCGAACGTAAAACATGGAAAGCAGAAGCTAAGATATTCAGATCGCTCGTTTGGTTTGATATGCTTCGGATTTGGGGAAATATTCCGATTGTAACAAAAGAAGGTACAGACATTACAGCGGAAAATATTGAAGAGGTATATCCTTTATACTATCCAAGACAAACTGATCCGGCAGAGGCTTATGCGCAACTGATTAAAGATTTAACAGAAGCTATTGTAGATGCGCCTGCAAATAATCCGGCTGACAAAACCATTCTTTCAAAATCGGTAGCCAGAGGTTTACTAGCCAAAGTGTATGCTGAAAAACCTGCACGTAATTATGCCAAGGTTGTACAATATTGTGACGAAGTGATAGCAGATGGTTTCAGACTTAATACCAATTATGCAGATCTGTATGCCATGAATGCTGCCGGAACAGATTTAAAAAACCGTTCAACAGCTGAATCCATGCTGGAAGTAAACTTCTACACGGGTGCAGGTAACTGGGTTACCTGGATGTTTGGAAAAGATTTACTTGATCCTGAATCTAACTTTTCATGGGCTAAATGGGTAACCCCATCGCGTGATTTAATAGCTGCATTCGATGCAGAAAACGATAAAATTCGTAAAAATGAATCGATAGTCTATTATGCAGCAAGTTGGAGCAACTATTATCCTTCAGCCAATTATCCATTTATGTATAAAATGCGTTCGGCTGTTCATAGTATAATCAAAATGCGTTTTGCAGATATTTTGTTATTGAAGGCTGAAGCAATGGCTAATCTTGACGGCGCTGCCAATCTTCAGGCTGCTGAAGCTATTGTAAATCAAGTTCGTACACGTGTATCGTTGCCTGCTCTGCCTGCAAGTGCGAAAGCATCAAAAGAAAGTATGTTGGAAGCAATTTTGAAAGAAAGAAGACTCGAGCTTGCTTTTGAAGGTCAGAGATGGTTCGACCTGGTTCGTTATGGTAAAGTTGAAGAAGTAATGAACACTCTCAACTCTCGTGATAGTGGTCGCTTGCCATTGCGCAGAACATTTACCGACATTTCGTATTTGTTCCCGATACCATCAACAGCCATCGACTTGAATACCAATCTTGTTCAGAATCCGGGATATTAAATTTTTAAACATTCAAAAAAATGAGAAACCTAGTAAAATCAATACTAATCGGGCTGATATCAGTGGTTGTAGCATCCTGTCAGAAAGAGGAACTCCGCGTTTATTTCCCGACCTCTATGCCTGTATTTGATGCAGCATCAGTTGCTGAGACAACCATTATGTATGGTGATTCCATTTCATTGTCGGTTGATGTTTCTGATCCATTAACACCACTATCTACCTTAAGTATTAAAATAGTTGTTGGTGATGAAATTGTGACGTCTGAAAAGGTACGAACCAAAGGCCAGGAAGCTACCTATTCACAGAAATACTGGATTCCTTTTGTAGCACGCATGCCTCAAGGTGCTGAAGTTGAAGTTCATTTAAGCCTGGAAAATGTGGAAGGAACCAAAAAGGATACAATCATTGCCAGTACCATTGCATCGAGACCAGAAATTCCGACAATTTATTTGGTAACATCCAGCAAAACAGTTGAACTAAAACTAACAGATGCCGCTAATCATATCTATTCCGCCAACGGATTAACATTTGGGAATGACATTTCATTTCGACTGGCCACCATCGTGAATCGTTTTAATAAGATTGACTGGAGCAACCCTGCAAACATGGTGTTTGGTTCGATTAACGGACAATTCGGACTTGCTGAAGTGACCATAAATGGGACAACTGCCAGTGTTACAGGTGATATGTTAAAGCTGTATGATCCTACTTTAATTGGATTCAAAAAAATCACGCTTGACTTATTTAACTTCACAATTGCAGGTGAAGGTGATAAACTGATGCCTGCTACCGCCATGAATATTAACTCTTTTGGTACTGTACAGCTTACCTCGATTGATCATATGAACGTAGCCAAAAAAGAAGATTGGAAAAGTGCTGTTATGTACCTTGGTGAAGGCACAGAAATGACGATAAGCGGACTAAGCAACGTGGCAAACTGTATGAATCCTACTTTCTTTGAACCTACGGGAGGTAATAAGGTTAAATTTTTAGGCAAAACAGGTATTTACACTGTTTACTTTCATCCAGGACTGGAGTATGTATTTGTTGAACAGCCAAATGCAGTTTATCCGGATGCCTTGTGGCTGGTAGGAGTAGGATCAGGTCCTGCACGCACTCCAGGTGTTAAAACATCTTCATGGAACTGGAACTCTCCATTGGAATATCATTTCTGCCGAAAAATTTCAGACGGAGTTTTTGAATCAGTATTCTATGCTGAACACGAAGTGGAGCCTACAGCAGCTGAGCCATGGCGATTGACCTTTGGTGTAAAATTTATGCACCAACGAGGCTGGGGTGGGGAAGAAAGTTCACAGTTTTATCAGTTACCATCGAACGGATATTTATTCTCTCCATCGCCAAATGACGTGGGAAACTTTGCCGGAACTGCTGCGTTTAAAAATATTCCCGGAATTTATAAATTCAGACTTGATATTACGAATAAAGTAAGTACTTTTGAGAAAATTAAGTAGGTAAATCAATCTAATCATCCGGTAAGTACTTACTTATCGGATGATTTTTGTAAGTTATACTAATGAAAAACACGTTCATTTTAACACTGTTGCTGGTTTTTATGATGCTGAGTTGTAAGGACCCAAATGCACCGGATCCCGATATCCTACTTGATCCAACAGACTCAATTGGAGATGTAAAGCTTTGGCTGACAACCGGCAACGAAGGTTATTTACATGCCTGGCAAAAACCAATCAACTTTTCACGGGATATTGGAGATTTCACCCTTGTTCTGGATTCGACTGTAACTTATCAGCAAATGGATGGCTTTGGTGCAGCTCTGACAGGCTCTTCGGCTTTCCTGATTAACCAACTTAAGGCTGCCGACCGTAAAGCTTTGTTGGATGATTTATTTGATCCAAAAAAAGGAATAGGAATTAATTACCTCAGAATTACCATCGGCTCCTCCGACTTTTCCATTGGAACATATAGCTATTGCGATCAGGCAGACATTACTAAATTCGCTATTCCTGAACGCGACAGAACCGATCTGATACCTGTATTAAGGCAGATTTTAACCATCAATCCTTCTATAAAAATTATGGCAAGTCCATGGAGTGCGCCTGCCTGGATGAAAACTACGAATTCGATGAACGGTGGTAGTTTAAAAGGAAAATCTGTGTACACTGATTTTGCTGAATATTTTGTACGCTACATTAAGGCCTTTGAGGCTGAGGGAATTACAATTGATGCCCTTACCATTCAGAACGAACCCATGCACGAAACGACCGGGTATCCCACTATGAAAATGCTCTGGCAGGAACAAAATGAAATCATCCGGGATTACCTGGGTCCGAAATTTCGTGAAAATGCCATCAATACTAAGATTATCATTTGGGATCATAATTTTGATATGTCGTATTTTCCCATGAATATATTAAACGACCCACTAACCCGACAGTTTGTGGATGGTACGGGCTGGCATGGATACGGGGGCACAGCTTCAGCGATTGATGTGGTGCAGGAAAAACATCCCGACAAGAATGTATATTTTACAGAACAATCGGGTGGGGGATGGAACACAGACACACGAATGGGAAATATGTTTTGGTACATGCGAGAATTTCTGATGGCATCAGTGAACAGGGGTTCCAAAAACTTCCTGATGTGGAATATGGCACTTAACGAGCAAAATGGACCAACCACTACCTCAGGTGGCTGTCAGAATTGCAGGGGTGTTGTAACGATAAACGCCGATGGAACGTATACGCGTAATGAAGAATATTATTTGTTGGCTCATTTTGCAAAAACAGTTCGCTTGAATGCATTTCGAATTAAAAATACTTCAGTCAACTGGCCCGGGGGATTCATTGTTTCATCGTTTTTGAATACTGATGGAACCAAGGTAGTGGTTGCTCTCAACCGAAGTGGAACTAATCAAAAATACAGTGTTCGTATTGGTAACAGGAAATTTACCTACGAACAGTTCAACGAATCAGTTGTGACTTTTCAATTTAAATAACATAAGCAATACTAATCATGGAATTAAAATTAACATTACTTGCGTTATCAATTAGCCTGCTTTCATGCAATAACGCTAATAAAATTCAGGTTTTAAGCACTTTACCCGATACTGATAGTCTTTTAATTGAAAAAAAAATACTTTTTAACAAACAGTTGCCTGCCACTGCAGATGTTATCAAGGTGAATGTGAATGATACCTGTCAGATATTTGACGGGGTAGGCGCTGCATTGACACATGCATCTGCCTGGGTTTTTCACACTAATTTAACGCCCGAAAAACGTGATTCATTGTTCAGAGTTCTTTTTACGCCTGAAGGCATTGGAATAAACTATACAAGGTTAGCCGTCGGAGCATCCGATTTTTCGTCTAACATCTTTAGTTATAGTGAAACTGAAGATTTCACTTTATCCAATTTTTCAATTGAAGAAGATTACAAACATGTTATACCAATGTTAAAAGAAATTCTGGCCATTAATCCAGGATTACAAATTATGGCAACTCCTTGGAGTCCACCCGCATGGATGAAAACAACTAACAGTATGGTGGGAGGGAAGTTGCGTCCCGATTGTTATGCTGTTTATGCTGATTATCTTATCAGGTATATCCAGGCATACAAGCAGGAAGGCATTGACATTCATACGATTACCGTTCAGAATGAGCCTGAATACAGCACAGCTGCGTATCCCTGTATGGATATGACAGCTGAAGAACAAAAAGTTTTTATCCGTGATTTTTTTGGCCCAAAACTACGTGTATCAGGATTAGCAACAAAAATTGTATTGTTTGACCACAATTGCGATAATCCGGATTATCCCATCAGTATTTTGAACGATCCGAAAGCCAGGGAATTTGTTGATGGTTCAGGATTCCATTTATACAAAGGTCATATTTCGGCACTTTGTACCGTAAAGCAGGCTCATCCTGACAGAAATATCTATTTTACAGAGCAATCGGGGGGAGGCTGGGCACCTGATTTTGACCAAAATGTACGTTGGTATGCAGGTGAGTTAATTGTTGGAGCAATGAATTGCTGGAGTAAGAACGTATTACTGTGGAATGTAGCACTGGACGAAAACAATGGTCCAAAAAATTTTGGTTGCCAGGACTGTTACGGAGTAGTTGAAATTAATAAAACAGGAGACATAAAAATGCATGCAGAGTATTATGCACTTGCTCATGTTGGAAGGTATGTTCAACCAAATGCTAAACGATTGGTTACCAAGGGTGATACTGTAAAAGGTACCGCTTTTAAAAATCCTGACGGCAGTATCGTCTATTTGGGAGTATATTACGGAACGGAGTCAAAAGAGATCTATTTTCAAACCGAAAAATCTGTATTTAGCTACACATTCAAACCGGGAGAAGTGGTTTCCTTCAAATGGCAGGAATAGATTCTTATTTGACATAATGTAAATTATGTGAAAAATAGAATCAGATGAAATAAGAAGATTAGATCACAAAATGAATTTTTGAGTTAAACCATCCAAATGAATCAAATATACGCCACTCGTGAGATCTTCAAGATAAAGCTGAGATTTGTTGTTTCCTTCCAGAATTTTCATTCCTGAACTGGAATAAATTGAAAATTTTGAAATTGGTTGAGTAAAATACAACACTTTTCCTGAAATATAAAATGTGGACGGTTTACTGGTATTGTCGTTTAAGCTGGTACGCAACCGTCCGCTAAGCCGGATATTATCAAAACGAATGGGTCCTGTAGCTGCATATACCTTACCAAAGCCAGTTGCTGCATATGCGGTACCATCGTAAGCTGTTACATAACGCAGACTGAATTGTGTGTTATTTTCTACTTCAGTTAACCCTGAAAAGTCATAATATCGCAGGTACCATGTATCACCTGAAGTTGATGTGTACGTCATTGCATCTTTCCAGATATTATCACCAATAGTATACTGTAAAGCCATTTTATTAGCTGAAGTTCCTCCATGACGAATATCTGCTGAAATATAAATATCTTTGTAGTTTAAGGTGCTGATATTCATAGATATGCCTGCTGTTTTTTCATTGCCGGTGATTGGATAATTCAGCGTTTGTAAACCAAATCCATCCTTAAGAGCAGCATAATCGTACACACCCTGGTCAAAGATGGTTTGATTTCTGAAAATGCCGGTTCTTGTCCATAGGTTATCATACGTAATTCCACCTTCTAGTGTTAAACTACCTACTCCCTCTGAAGGTGTATATTGTTGATTATCAAAATTCCACGAAGCAATTGTTACCCTGTCATCTTCCGGTGTGTTGAGTGGGTATCCCCTGATAACAATATTATCGTAGCGAATCGATCCTGTAGGTGAATAGATATTGGAAGCAGAAACTGGCACGTAAATTTGACTTCCAATCACATCATCATCAAAATTAGTAACGAAACGTATAGCAAACAAAGGATTATCATTCACACCGGGGATGTTTTTGAAATTGAAGTTTCTCAGGTACCAACTATCGTTATCGTCGGTAGTATAAGTTATTGCCTTTTCCCAGGTTACACCATCGATAGTATATTGCAGCATCAGCTTATTGGCCGAGGTTCCGCCTTGTCGCACATCTGCACTAAGTAAGATATTCTTGTAACCGGTTGTATTGAAGCGAATTTGGATTCCGGCAGTCTTGGGAGCGGTGCCCTGTGCCGGGTAATTGAATGTCTGAAAACCTGTTCCAACACGTAAATCTACAGTTTCCTTTCTACCTTCCGGGAGTGAAATGCCAGATTGAATGCCTGTTCTTCCCCACTCTACACGTACCCCACCAACAAGCGATATCGTTCCATTTCCAATGGAAGGCAGTTGTGTTCCGCTTTCAAAATTCCACAATCCAATAACCTGTTGAGAAATGGTAAACGGAGTTGCAACAATCCAAATTATCACGAGAAGGTATATTGAGCGTTCTTTCATGGCATACTGTATAAAATGAAATTGATGATTACAATATTAAAAACAGCAAAAATACTCATTTAGTTTAAGAAACATCCTTCACAATTCAAAAAAAAAAATAGTATCTTTGCAGGTCTTAGAAAAAAAAACAACCATCATCTCCAAAATAATAAAATTAAAATGGGATTTAATGATCTTCTTAAGAAAGTCTTTGGAAACAAAGCACAACGTGATTTAAAAGAAATTGAGCCTTTTGTAGCTTCCATCAAAAGTGTATATGATGATATTAAAAAGCTATCCAATGATGAATTGCGCAACCTGACAGAACAACTTAAAAATCAAATTCAGGAATTTATAGCAAAAGAGCAGACGAGAATCGAGGAACTCAAAAGTTCCATTGAGACTATAGAACTGGAGCAACGTCAGAAAGTTTATACTGAAGTAGATAAACTCGAAAAAGAAATTACCACCAAGCTTGAGGTTGTTCTCGAACAGTTATTGCCACAGGCTTTTTCGATTGTAAAGGAAACTGCCCGCAGATTGACCGAAAACGAAAAAACGATTGTTACAGCTACTGATTTTGATCGTGAACTAGCTGTAAAGTACGATTTTGTGTCGATTGAAGGTGACAAAGCTATCTATAAAAACGAATGGATGGCTGGTGGAAACCTCATTAAATGGGACATGATTCACTACGATGTTCAATTGTTTGGTGGAACTGTACTACATAAAGGCAAAATTGCTGAAATGGCCACCGGTGAAGGTAAAACGCTGGTAGCTACCCTCCCGGTCTTTTTGAATGCCCTTACCCGTCGAGGCGTTCACATTGTTACGGTGAACGACTACCTGTCGAAACGTGACTCCGAGTGGATGGGGCCATTGTATATGTTTCATGGTTTGTCGGTCGACTGTATCGACAGGCATCGACCTAACTCGGAAGAACGTCGCAGAGCCTATCTTGCAGATATAACCTTTGGCACCAACAATGAATTTGGGTTCGATTATCTGCGCGATAATATGGCTACACATCCTGAGGATCTGGTACAGCGCAAGCACAACTATGCCATTGTGGATGAGGTCGATTCAGTATTAATTGATGATGCACGTACACCACTTATTATTTCCGGACCTGTTCCAAAAGGCGATGATCAGTTATTCGAAGATTTACGTCCGAAAGTTGAAAAACTGGTGAATACTCAGAAACTGTTGGTTACAAAATACCTTTCAGATGCCAAAGAGCTGCTGAAATCGGAAGATGAGAAGAAAAAAGAAGAAGGTGCTCTGGCATTATTCCGTTCCTATAAGGGAATGCCAAAAAATAAGCCGCTGATTAAGTTTCTCAGTGAACCCGGAATTAAAGCTCAGTTGCTTAAAACCGAAGAGTTCTACATGCAGGAGAACAACCGGAATATGCACATAGCTACCGATCCTCTTTATTTTGTAATAGATGAGAAGAACAGAGGTATAAATCTTACTGATAAAGGAATTGACCTTATCACAGGGAATACGGAGGATCCGAAATTTTTTGTTTTACCCGATGTGGGAAGCGAAATTGCCGAACTGGAAAAAAACAAGGACCTCTCTCCCACCGATAAGCAAAATCTGAAAGACGAAATCAATCAGAATTATGCGATTAAATCGGAACGAGTTCATACTATCAATCAATTGCTAAAAGCCTATACGCTTTTTGAAAAAGATGTGGAGTATGTTGTGCTGGAAAACAAAGTGAAAATTGTTGACGAGCAAACAGGTCGTATTATGGAAGGCCGCCGGTATTCAGACGGGCTGCACCAGGCTATTGAAGCCAAGGAAAAAGTGACCGTTGAAGCTGCTACACAGACCTTTGCTACTATTACCCTGCAGAATTACTTCCGCATGTACAGCAAACTCGCAGGTATGACGGGTACTGCTGAAACAGAAGCTGGTGAGCTCTGGGACATTTATAAACTCGATGTAGTGGTGATTCCAACCAATCGCCCTATTTCCCGAAATGATATGGAAGACCGCGTTTACAAAACGAAACGTGAAAAGTATACGGCTGTTATTCAGGAGATTGAAGAACTGGTCAATGCGGGTCGTCCGGTACTGGTAGGAACAACTTCGGTTGAAATTTCTGAGTTGCTCAGCCGCATGCTCACCACGAGAAAGATCAGACACAATGTATTAAATGCTAAGTTACACCAACGCGAGGCTGATATTGTAGCCGAAGCAGGACGTACAGGAACAGTAACCATTGCAACCAATATGGCCGGTCGTGGTACCGACATCAAATTGTCGGCTGAAGTGAAGGCAGCCGGTGGTTTAGCCATCATTGGTACCGAACGTCACGAGAGCCGTCGCGTCGACCGTCAGTTAAGAGGTCGTGCTGGTCGTCAGGGAGACCCGGGATCGTCCATCTTTTACGTTTCACTCGAAGATGATTTGATGCGATTATTTGGTTCAGAACGTATTTCTTCAGTGATGGATCGTTTGGGCTTCAAAGAAGGCGAAATGATTGAACACTCGATGATTTCCAAGTCGATAGAACGTGCACAAAAGAAAGTAGAAGAAAACAACTTTGGTATTCGTAAACGATTGTTGGAATACGATGATGTAATGAATTCTCAGCGTGAAGTTATTTATTCAAAACGCAGACATGCTCTAATGGGTGAACGTATTGGGATGGATATTACCAATATGATTTATGAAGCGGCCGATCAACTACTTGACAATGCTAAAAATGCCAACGACTACGTTTTCCTTGAAGAAGAAGTCCTGAAAATCTTTGCTATTGAAGTTCCTTTTACAGAAGAACAGTTTGCTTCGGGACGTACAGCGGATTTGTCGGCCAGGCTTGTAAATGAAGTAATGGCTGCCTTCAAGCGTAAAATGGATAAACTGGCTCAGATTGCTTATCCAGTAATCAAACAGGTCTACGAGAAACAGGGTAAGCAGTATGAAAATATTTTGGTACCTATTACTGATGGAAAACGCGTATTTAACGTTTCCACGCACCTTGAAACTGCTTATAACAACGAAGCAAAAGAGATAATTAAATCGTTTGAAAAGCAGATTCTGCTGTATATTATTGATGATGAGTGGAAAGAACACTTACGTCAGCTTGATGAACTGAGAAATTCAGTACAGAATGCATCCTATGAACAAAAAGATCCGCTTTTAATTTATAAGCTTGAATCGTTCGGGTTATTTAAGGAAATGATAGAATCTATCAATCGGAAGGTAATTGCTATTCTGATGCGTGGACAGATCCCAATGCGTGAACCCGAACAGGTTCGCGAGGCACGTCCTGTTCAACGAATGGATATGAGCAGATACAGAACTCAAAAGGATGAAGCTGGTCGTCCGAATACCGGAGGCGAACAAGATCCAACAAAACAGGATACACGCGAAAATCAACGCATTGAACCTGTACATGCCGAGAAAAAACCAGGAAGAAATGAACCCTGTTTTTGTGGCAGTGGTAAAAAATTCAAACATTGTCACGGTGCCTGATCAATTTTAAAAGAAAATGCTATGCTACACTACATTGTCTGGAACGTAGATCCTGAGATATTTTCAATTGGCGGTTTACACGTACGTTGGTACGGCTTACTGTGGGCGTTGGGAATCTGGGTAACACTTCTTATCACCCAAAAGATATACAAACACGAAAAAAATCCCGATGCCTGGGTGGATAAGTTATTTATATACACAGTAATAGGGACCATCGTGGGTGCTCGCCTTGGCCATTGTCTTTTTTATAATCCATCGTACTACCTGGCACGTCCATGGGAAATGCTGTTCATTTGGCAGGGAGGGTTGGCCAGTCATGGAGGTGCCATCGGAATTTTAATTTCTACCTGGTTATTTAATAAAAATGTTTCGAAAAAGGGTTTTATCTGGGTACTTGATCGTTTGGTTATAGGTGTATCGTTAACCGGGATGTTGATTCGCTTTGGAAATCTTATGAATTCTGAAATTTACGGGGGACCTACTACCCTACCCTGGGGTTTTATCTTTGTACGCGACGGACAAACTGAACCTATGCATCCAACCCAAATTTATGAGATGCTGTATGGCATCATTACGTTTGGTATTATCTGGTACCTGTATTGGAAAAAGGATGCTGGCAACAAAAACGGACTTATTTTCGGAATATTCCTGATTGGTACTTTCTTTACCAGATTTTTGATTGAATTTATTAAAAACGATCAGGAGGCATTTGAGGCTGGTATGCTTATTAATATGGGACAAATCCTCAGTTTGCCTTTTATAATCTGGGGTATTTGGTTAATTATCAACAGTAACAAAACATCAGTATCGCATCCGAATGGAAGACAGGGAAGTTCTAAACGACGCAGTTAAGCCCTATAACAAGGAAGTGGATAAGACTAGTCAACTGAGGGACATGTTTAATACTATCTCTCAGGACTATGATTTCTTTAACAACCTGATGTCGTGGGGCTTGGCCCACAGATGGCGACGAAAAGCAATGGCCTGGTTGCAGCCTTACGAGCACAATCATTTATTGGATATTGCAACAGGTACTGCCGATATGATTGTATTAGCAGAAAAACTGTTGCAACCACAAACAATGATTGGGGTTGATATTGCTGAAGATATGTTGAAAATCGGTCGTAAAAAGCTGGAAGAACATCATTTATCAACAAAAGCAGTTTTAGAGACAGGTGATTGTGCCGCACTACCCTACGATAATGAACGTTTTGACCTGGTTACAATTTCGTTTGGTCTACGAAATCTGGAGAAATTATCGCAATCCTTACATGAGATTCATCGGGTTCTAAAGCCAGGAGGCCATTTTCTGATTATAGAAGTTAATGAACCACAACAAGGGCTGTTGGCAGTACTTTACCGTTTGTATGTTAGAATATATGTTCTATTCGCAGCACAATTACTTTCGAAAGACAAAGATGCGTATAAATACCTAACACAGTCGATGCACGTTTTTCCCCAGGGAAAAGCTCTGATTGATATTCTTAAAGCTATGGATTTCAAACTGTTGAAGACCACGAGCTTTACCTTTGGGGTATGTAGTGCTTACCTTCTCGAAAAGGTAGATTAAACGTCGATGGATTGGATTTCTACAAGAAGTTCGTCTTTCATAACCGACTGACCTTTGGCTACGCGGATTTTACGAATTACTCCATTGCATTCAGCAGTAATTTCATTTTGCATCTTCATAGCTTCGAGAGCCAGCACAGGTTCTCCTGCATTCACTAAATCTCCTTCGTTCAGGAATAAATCAACAATTTTTCCGGGCATTGGTGCTTTAATGTTATTTGCAGCCTGTTTATCATCACTACTGGAAATCATTCCACGACGAACATAGGAAAAAATCGATTCAAGGCTGAATTTATATTCTACACCGTTTACTTTAATAACAGCTTTGTTTTGATCGTGCGACACCAGCTCACACTGATAGCGCTTATTTTTCCAATCGAATGCGTAATATAGCTCATCCTGCTCCACGAAATCAATGTCCAGCTCGTTGCTGTTGATAACAGGACTTGATTCACGTGGAAGATAAATTTTATATCGTTTACCATTTTCACGTACTGCAATAAATAAACGCGAAGCATCACGTTTGTACTTATAAGATGTTCCCATTCGCCTAGTAGTTTAATCGTTTGTTGAGTACCCACACATTCAGTGCATCATTTTTATAAGCCGGAATATCTCCCTGAAGCTGAAGGTATTCAGAAGCATACATGATAGTCGCAGCCAAAGCACCAATCATCTCATCGTCGTCGTTCTCCAGCATTTCAGGAGTATACACCTGATCGACCCAACGTGTTGTATAACTGACATCTACAAATTCAGGATGTTGTAATACTATTTTACAAAAAGGCACAGTTGATTTTAAACCTATCAGGCTGAAATTGCTTAGTGCATCCAGTGTTTTATCAATCACATCAGGTCGACTACTTCCATGTACAATGATTTTTGCAATCATCGAGTCGAAGTATGGAGTTACCGCTGAACCACTTTCTACAGCTGTTTCGATACGGATATACGGTTTTTCAGGAAACTGAATAGAATCAATAAATCCGGTTTGAGGACTGAATCGATTTTGAGGATCTTCGGTATTTACCCGGCATTCTATAGCCCATCCGTTAATTTTAATGTCTTCCTGACATAAAGTGAGCTTTTCATTCAGCGCAACCTTAATTTGCCAGTCGACTAAATCAACGCCTGTAATCATTTCAGTCACAGGATGTTCAACCTGTATTCTCGTATTCATTTCCATAAAATAATACGATCCGTCTTCATCCATGATATACTCGATAGTACCTGCTGAGTAGTATCCGATTTTTTTGGCAAAGCGTACGGCCAGCTCTCCCATCTCCTGCCTCATCTCTTCTGTCACAGATGCAGAGGGTGCCTCTTCAACAATTTTCTGATGTTTACGTTGAAGTGAACATTCCCGTTCACCAAGATGAATAATATTTCCATGTTTATCCCCTAAAATCTGGAATTCGAGGTGCTTAGGATTTTGCAGGTATTTTTCTACGAAGATATCTCCATTGCCAAATGCCGCAAGGGCTTCATCGTAAGCCGATTTAAAATGACGTTCAAGGGTCTCCGGCTTTTCAACGATTCTCATACCTCTTCCACCACCTCCTGCCGATGCCTTAAGAATGACCGGATAACCTGCTTTATCGGCAAAAGCCTTTGCTTCTGCAGCATTGGCTACCGGCCCGTCGGAACCGGGCACCAGTGGTAAACCGGCTTCAATAGCCATCTTTTTAGCAACTGTCTTCAAACCCATGTCGCGAATAAGTTGAGGAGACGGACCTATGAAATTAATTCCGTTATCGATACATAAAGCTGCGAAATCAGGATTCTCGGATAAAAAACCGTATCCGGGATGAAGGAGTTCTATTTCATTTTCCAGAGCCAGTTTAACAATTTTCTCAGGATTCAGAAAAATGGGTTTCTCATCAGCCGAATCTTCGGCCATTATTATCTCATCGGCATACTCCAGGTACAACGCATCCGGTTCGCGGTCGCTTTGAAATACTACAGCTGCCATTCCAGCTTTGTGTGCCGACCGGATAATACGAATGGCGATTTCGCCACGGTTGGCTATCAGTAATTTATTCTTCATATCAATTTCTTAATTATAAGGGTATGCTCCCATGTTTACGTTCTGGTTTGGCATACTGTTTATTCGACAGAATCTCAAATGCTGTAATCAGTATTTCACGGGTACGGGATGGCTCAATAACTTCATCAATCAGACCGATCTCTTCTGCCCGGTACGGATTTGCAATCTCCGCTTTGTATTTTTCAGTCAGGATACGTTCAGTTTCCGCCCGATTTTCCGATTGTGCAAGTTCTTTCTTATTAACGATCTTAATTGCACCTGCAGGTCCCATCACTGCGATTTCAGCTGTTGGCCAGGCAAAATTGAAATCACCACCTGTATTTTTGCTACTCATCACTATATAGGCACCTCCATACGCTTTTCGTGTAATCACTGTTATTTTGGGAACTGTGGCCTCACAAAATGCATACAGTAGTTTTGCTCCATTTCGAATTATACCATTATGCTCCTGTTCAATACCCGGTAAAAAGCCCGGTACATCCTCTAATACAAGCAATGGGATGTTGAATGCATCGCAGAAGCGGACGAAACGTGCACCTTTAATACTGGCGTTTATATCGAGTGTGCCGGCCATCACTTTGGGCTGATTAGCCACTATTCCAATGGTTTTCCCGTTCAAACGGGCAAAACCAACAAGAATATTCTGAGCAAAACCTTCGTGTACCTCAAAAAAAGTATCTCTATCGACTAAAATCCGGATAATATCCTTCATGTCATACGGACGATTGGGATCATCAGGAATAATCTTATTGAGAAATTTCTGTCTTGATTCGTATGATTTTACCAAATGCGATACTGGTAGAGACTCAAAATTATTGGAAGGTATGTAGGAAAGTAATTTACGAACCAAAAGAAGTGTATGCTCTTCATCATCGGAAACAAAATGAGCAACTCCGCTTTTGTTAGCGTGCACATCGCCGCCTCCAAGTCCATCCATGTCAATATCTTCGTTCAACACTTCTTTCACTACGTCCGGTCCGGTTACAAACATATAGGACGTTTTTTTAGTCATAAAAATAAAATCGGTTAGTGCCGGTGAATATACTGCACCACCTGCTGCAGGCCCCAATATGACTGAAATTTGGGGTACTATACCCGAGGAGCGTACATTATTTTTGAAAATGCGGGCATAGGCAGCCAGACTCTTTACACCTTCCTGAATCCTTGCTCCACCTGAATCCATTAATCCAACCACAGGTGCACCCAGCTTCAGGGCCATATCCTGCACTTTTGCTATTTTCATGCCATGAGCATAGCCCAACGATCCTCCTAACACAGTAAAATCCTGTGCGTATGCAAAAACACTTCGACCTTGCACCAGGCCCCGACCCACTACTACCCCATCACCAAAATTAGTGGTTCGGCTACTGTTGGGTGCCTGTACCGGTGATACAAAGGCATCAAGCTCGAAAAAAGTTCCTTCATCAAACAACACATGCAATCGTTCACGGGCTGTTAGTTTTCCTTTCAAATGCTGTTTATTTACAGCATTGTCTTCCATCTCCTGCAACGATTTCAGGCGTGTTTCAAAAATATCATTCTTGTTCATACCTTTTTTCTATAATTTATATCTGATAAGTTTCATTTTATAGTTTTGAACTCGTTTAAAAACGGCACAAAAGTAATTAATTTGTGCAATATCGGGAAATTATCCACAATAAAATTACTACAATAAGTAGGGATGGAAGCATATTCATGATACGTAATTTCTTAATTTCCAGAATATTAATAGCAAGTCCCAGCAAAAGAATTCCACCAGTATTTGTTAGGCCGTGAATGATATCCGGGGTGAAAAACTGGCTGGCATACATGGCAAGAAGTGTAATTGAGCCCTGAAATAACAGCAGAGGGATAGCCGCAAAGACTACTCCTATTCCTAAAGCTGATGCCAGAAGTATTGCAGAAAAGAAATCCATCAATGATTTAGTCATTAAAAGATCAGAAGAAACACCTGTTCCTTCCTGAATTGCTCCTACAATTGTCATAGATCCCACACAGAAAAGTAAGAATGAAGTTACTACTCCCTCAGTAAACCGGTCGCTACCGATCCTTAATTTTTTTTTCAGATAATCACTTAATTTATCTGTTTGTTTTTCTAAATTCAACAGTTCACCGATCAATGAACCTATCCCCAGACTACTTACAACAATCAGAATGTGTTTTAGTTCCCATACCATCGAAATACCTATTGCCAGAGTAAAAAGGCCTATTGCCTGAAAATAAATACTTGTTAGACGGGGTGGTAAATTCTTTTTGAAGATAACTCCCAGACTACCACCAAGTATAACTGCAGCTGTATTTATAAGTGTTCCAGTCATCTTATCAATTTTAAAGTTTTTTCGGGTCGCTAAGATAGATATTTTAGTTTTAAAATGCTTATTAATGGCAATAATTCATTATATTTGCATTAAAATTCACTGTTCCAGGAAAGGATGAAACACTTCTTATACAGGGTTGCTGAGACCTTTTTTCAATACCATTCACACGACATTAACCGGTTCACTTTCGTTTTTCCAAATCGAAGAGCCGGACTGTTTTTTCAGCAATACCTTTCAAAAGTAGCTGATAAAGCATTTTTTTCACCCGAAATTATCACAATTGGTCAGTGGTTTGAGTTGTCTTCTGGCACAAGCAAAGCAGATCAACTTTATCAGTTGTTTACCCTTTACGAACTTTTCCAAAAAAAAGGCCATACACAGGAAACCTTCGACAATTTTGCCTTTTGGGGCGATATCATTCTCAACGACTTTAACGAAGTAGATAAATATTGTGTTGATGCCGGTCAGTTATTTCAGAATATTACTGATTTAAAGAGTATTGAGGAACAGTTTCAATCATTTTCAGAGAACCAACTGGTAGCCATCCGTTCATTCTGGAAAAACTTTAATCCAATGCCCGATAAGCTTAGTCAGAGGGAGTTTGTGGCTACCTGGAGTGTCCTGCATGATTTGTATATCGAATTTAAACAGCTTTTAAAAGATAATCGTCTTGCCTACGAAGGCATGATGATGCGTGAAGTAACTGAAAAGTTAGAAGCAAAGGAAGCAATTGATTGGATAGCAGATAAGGAATTTGTTTTTGTAGGATTTAATGCTCTGAATGCTTGTGAAAAACGATGTATGCAGGCACTTCGCAAGATGAATAAAGCTGATTTCTACTGGGATTACGATTCAGAACCTCTTCGTGATCCTGATAATCCGGCATCCCGCTTTTACAAAGAAAACACTCTTAAGTTTCCTTCAACATATTCTATAGAATCTACTTCTCAATCTATTGCTGATAAACAACTTAAACTTATACAAGTACCTTCCGGAGTTGGCCAGGTAAAGGAAATTTTTAATCTACTGAATTATCTATATCCACCGGATACACAAGAAGAGTCATTTTTACAAACTGCAATTGTTTTGCCTGATGAGCAGTTATTACTTCCACTGTTGTATTCTGTCCCTAAACAGATACAAAAAATTAACGTAACCATGGGTTATCCCATGAATATGACTCCTGTTGCAGGTTTAATGGATCATATTTTTGAGTTACACCGCGTCAAAAAGAGCTCTGGTCAAACAGTCAGATTTTACCATCAGAATGTAATTAATATTCTCAATCATCAATTTATTGTTGAAATTGAGGGAGAAGTTAGCCGCCAACTTATTCAACAAATCACTGCTGAAAATAAAGTATATATAGAAGCAGAATTTCTCCATCGATCGGAACTGACATCCAGGCTGTTTAGTGACAACATAACTACCGAAAATTTTCTAAGCTATGTTAAGGAAACCCTGCTTTTGCTCTATCGCAGGTGGAAAACAATTCACGAACAAGTTAATTCACTTGAAGAAGGTTTTATCTACCAGTATCACAGCGAGGTAAGTAAGTTTCAACAATTGATCGAAAAGCATCAAATAATCAATATAGTCAATTTAGATACATTAATAAGAATTGTACGAGAGATAACATCTCTGATTAGTATCCCATTTGTGGGCGAACCACTTGATGGATTGCAGGTTATGGGAGTTCTCGAAACCAGAGGTTTAGATTTCAGGAATGTTATTATCAGCTCATTTAACGAGGGGGTGTTTCCCGGAAAAAGCTTTGCCAACAGCCTTATCCCCTATCAATTGAGGAAAGGATTTGAGTTACCTACTTACGAACATTCCGATGCGGTATCGTCTTACAATTTCTATCGCTTGCTCCATCATGCCGATTCTATCTTTTTCATTTCAGATACCAGATCGGAAAATGGTTCCACAGGTGAAGTTAGTCGCTACTACTATCAATTAAAATATTATTATCATCTTGATATTGAAGTCAAAATGACCAGTGCAGATGTAGTTTTTAATTCCCCGGGTGACTTAAACGTAAAAAAAGATGCTCGTATTTTGGAGCTTTTGAAAGCATATACAACTCAGAATCAATTTAGTAAAGCACTATCGGCCAGTGCAATAAACACCTACATCAACTGTCCCCTGCAATTCTGCTTATCTTATCTGGAAACAATCCAGACCCGTGACGAAATCATCGAAACTATTGAAAGTGATACCTTTGGAAATATATTACACGCCGTAATGGCAGAATTATACACGCCATTTACTTCCCAACTGGTTACCGATGAGAATATTAAAGACCTATTGACTAATGAGCCGTATATTGAGCGACTGATTTCACAAGCATTCGGACATTATTATTTCAAAAAACCAAAAGGAACCATTGTAGAGCTGGAAGGAAATCATTTGTTGATTGCAACAATTCTTAAAAAGTACATTAAGGGCATCTTAAATCGTGATAGGGATCATGCTCCATTTGTTTATATAGGAGGCGAAAAGCAAGTGCGATCATCTATTGCAACCAAATTCGGGAAGGTAAATTTGAAAGGTTACATCGATCGCATCGATCAAAAAGAAGACAAGATCAGAATTCTTGATTATAAAACAGGGAGTGGCAATTTATCATTTAATGATTGGGACTCCATGTTTGAACACAACATTACAGCTTCGAAACGTCCGAAGCATATTCTTCAGACCTTACTTTATGGATATCTTTACAAAGATGAGACAAATCAAACAATCATTACTCCTGGTCTGTTTTACACCAAACAAGTGTTTAAAGAGCCTTTTTCAACTGAATTAATATTCAAGAGTAAACCAAATGAAAACAATACCATACACAACTATTATGATTACGAAAATGAATTTCTCCCCCGGTTGATCAGTTGTATCGAGGAAATGATGAATCCCGATATACCTTTTTTTCAGACTCATGTGAAGGACAACTGTACGTACTGTGACTTCAAAACTATTTGTAAAAGGTAAAACGAAATAAAGCATTTAGCCCCAAAATAGTAAATTTCACCCCGGATATTGCGTTTTTAGCCCTCCGGAGTCCTTAGTTTACCGGGTAATTGGCAGGAGTCGAAAAAAAGCAGTTACTTTGTTTAAAAGTTGAAAAAATAGTATCATTGTTGGTAACGACAAGTTAGTAAATCATGGCAAAATTTAAAGGAGCTATTGTTGTAAATACGGAAAGGTGTAAAGGCTGCGACTTATGTGTGGTAGCCTGCCCTACCGACGTATTGGCATTATCAAACGATGCCAATAGTAAGGGATATAATTTTTCGTTTATGGAAAGAGAGGATAATTGTACGGGCTGTTCAGCTTGCGCCAATGTGTGTCCCGACGCGTGTATAACCGTTTACAGAGTAAAACTATGAGCAAGACAACAGAAGAAGTTACCCTAATGAAGGGTAATGAAGCCATTGCCCATGCGGCAGTACGCTGTGGTTGCGACGGATATTTTGGTTATCCTATCACACCACAATCTGAAATTTTGGAAACCCTTATGGAAATTGAACCCTGGAAGACTACAGGAATGGTTGTCTTACAGGCTGAAAGCGAAGTAGCATCCATTAATATGGTGTATGGAGCAGCCGGATGCGGTAAAAAATCGATGACAACTTCCTCCAGTCCGGGTGTTAGTCTTATGCAGGAAGGAATTTCATATATGGCAGGTGCCGAGTTGCCCGGAGTTATTGTCAATGTAATGCGTGGTGGTCCAGGACTGGGAACCATTCAGCCCAGTCAGGCCGATTATTTTCAGGCGACCAAAGGAGGCGGACATGGTGACTACCGAATGCCCGTTCTTGCTCCGGCTTCGGTTCAGGAAATGGCCGACTTTACTGTATTGGCATTTGATCTGGCGTTTAAATACCTCACACCGGCTATGATTTTAGCAGATGGAATTATCGGACAGATGATGGAAAAGGTTGTGTTACCTCCTTTTACACCTCGCCGAACTGAGGAAGAAATTCGTATTGAATGTCCCTGGGCTACATTGGGGAAGACAGCTAATCGCAATCCAAACTATATCTCATCGCTTGAACTGCGTTCGGAAGAGATGGAAAAGATTAATTTAAGGCTTCAAAAGCGCTATCGTGAGATTGAAAAGAACGAAGTTCGTTATGAAGAATTTCAATGTGACGATGCCGATTACATCTTTGTTGCATTTGGGACAATGGCACGTGTTTGCCAGAAAACAGTGGAAATGGCCCGTGAAGAAGGGCTGAAAGTTGGACTACTAAGACCGATTACACTTTTTCCATATCCCTATCAACGTATAGCTGAACATGCTGAAAAAGTAAAAGGCTTTATTTCGGTTGAAATGAGTGCTGGCCAGATGGTGGAAGATGTCCGTCTTGCTGTTTCAGGAAAAGTACCTGTTGAGTTTTATGGCAGAATGGGTGGTATAGTTCCTTCGCCTGAAGAAGTGTTGAATGCATTAAAAGCCAAATTGTTATGAATGTAAAGGATATAATTAATCCAGCTAATCTGGTATATGAAAAAACAACAGTAATGAATGATACTCCCATGCATTACTGTCCGGGATGCAGCCATGGAGTTGTACATAAACTGCTGGGAGAAATCATTCAGGAGATGGATATTCAGGATAAGACCATAGGTGTTGCACCAGTTGGTTGTGGCGTGTTTGCTTACAAATACCTGGATATCGACTGGCAACAAGCTGCCCATGGTCGCGCTCCTGCTGTTGCTACTGCAATTAAACGGTTACTCCCCGACAGGTATGTGTTTACTTATCAGGGCGATGGTGACCTTGCTGCAATTGGAACAGCAGAAACCATTCATGCTTGTAGTCGTGGTGAAAATATTGTTTTTATCTATATTAATAATGGTATTTACGGTATGACCGGTGGACAAATGGCGCCTACAACATTGCCCGGTATGAAATCGACAACTTCACCCAAAGGCAGAGACGAAAAAATGGAAGGCCATTCGCTGGACATGTCGAAATTACTGATCCACCTTGATGGAGTATGCTATGTAACACGTCAGAGCGTTCACACAGTAGCTTCAGTCAGGAAAACCAAACGTGCAATACGTAAAGCGTTCGAATATTCTATGATGAATAAAGGGGCTTCGGTTGTTGAAATCGTATCTACCTGCAGTTCAGGCTGGAGAATGACTCCGGCCGATTCCAATACCTGGATGGAAGAACATATGTTCCCGGTGTATGCAATGGGTGACTTAAAAGACATTGAATAATATGACAGAAGAAATAATTATCTCAGGCTTCGGTGGACAGGGAGTTCTGTCGATGGGTAAGATCTTGGCATACTCAGGATTAGTGCAGGGCCAGGAAGTAAGTTGGATGCCATCCTACGGCCCTGAGCAACGGGGTGGTACTGCAAATGTAACCGTGATACTCAGCAATCAACGAATCAGTTCACCAGTTTTAAACACTTACGATACAGCAATCGTACTGAATCAACCTTCACTCGATAAGTTTGAACCACTTGTAAAACCCGGTGGAACATTGATATTTGATGGAAATGGTTTGCATCGCCTGCCCGTTCGTACTGATATTAATGTGTATCAAATCAATGCAACCGAATATGCTTATGCCAACAATGCCTCCAAAACTATCAACATGATTATTTTGGGTGGTTTGCTAAAAATAAGACCTATTGTTGAGATTGAAAATGTATTGAAAGGATTGAAAAAAACCCTTCCGCCAAGGCACCATCATCTGTTACCATTAAATGAACAAGCCATCCATACCGGAATGGGGCTGATAATGCCTTTTGCTGTTTAAAACTTTCTTGTTTTCAACACTGCCCAGTTATTCTTACTCCGGCTGTGTACAACACGAAGCTTATTAAGGTTTGCTTCTTTTTCAATTTCCGGAATATCTTCAATATAAAAGCCACTCAGGTACAATACTCCGCCCTCGTTGAGGCTTGCGGAGTATTTTTGCATATCTTCTAATAAAATATTCCGGTTTATATTCGCAAAAATCACATCAGCCTTTTTACCTTCCAATTGTTTTGCGCCTCCTAACTCAACAGTTATCCAATCTACTCCATTTGTTTGGATATTCTCAGCCGAATTTTCAGTGCACCATGGATCAATATCGATGGCAACAATAGGGCTGGCTCCCTTCATTGCTGCTAAAATTGCCAGTACAGCTGTGCCACATCCCATATCAATTACCGATTTATTTTCCAGTTCAGCATCCAGAATTTCTTCAATCATCAGGCTGGTTGTTTCGTGATGACCTGTACCGAACGACATTTTTGGGTCGATTACAATATCAAATTCGGCGGTAGGAATATTGACATGAAATGAGCTGTGAATTACACAGCGATTTCCGATAATAATTGGTTCAAAATAGTGTTTTTCCCATTCCTCGTTCCAGTTCACCTGATTAATATGAGTTATTTCATATTGAATATCAGTGGTGTAAGGGAAGTTTGCAACTAAATGTTTTAGTGCATCTTCATCGAACACTTCTTTCCGAATATACGCGATCATACCTTCTACGTCTTCTTCGAAACTCTCGAAACCAATTTCACCCAGGTAAGATGCCAGTAAGTCAACGATGTATTCTTCGTTGGGCTGAATAGTTAATTTAAGCTCTATGTACTGCATAACTCAACAATTAATCGTAATTTTGAGTTACAAAGGTACAGAATTTAAACGAATTCACATTTTGTTTTTTAACGCATACTGGTATAATTCTTGTTATATTCTGTTCGTTTGAGTAATAAAATAAGGTAATTAATTATTAAAACACATACAGTCATGAAAGCGTATATCTTATCAATTGTAATTGCAGCATTGACCCTTAGTGGGTTACATGCCCAGCAAGGTTTCGATGATGTGTATTTTAAGCCATCAGAAGCCAGGAAAGAAGCGATGAAGGCCACTACAAAGAAGCCGGCAAAACCCAACTATAAAAATGGTGCACGTGAAATCATTTATATTCAGGATGCCGATACGTCACTATTAGTAGCAGTAGGCGATTCTCTGTATCTCTTATCTGAAATGAATGATAGTTTGTACCTGGGAAGTAATCAGCAACAAGAGGAAGATGGTTATTATTTAAACGGTTTTGAAGGGGATAAAAATCAGTATGAATATGCTGAACGTATTCGTCGTTTTCATAATCCAAAATACACCATCCATATCTCGGATCCTCAATATACCGACATTTATTTTTTGAATTCAAACGATTGGAATGTATATGTAGATGGTTCGTATGCATGGGTCACTCCTACCTGGACCAATCCTTTCTGGGATAATTATTTCTGGAGACCTTACAGTTACAACAGCTGGTATTGGCGACACAGCATCTGGAGTCCGTCGATTTACAGTTACTGGTCCAATCCATGGTTTAATCACTATGCTGGTTTTGGAGGCTTCAATCACGGTTATTATGGAGGCTACGGTGGATATTATGGCGGATTTTATGGAGGTTGGAATGATTATTACACTTACTATGGAGGACATTTCCCACACTGGGGCAGTAACATCAGCTATCAGCAACCCCGAAACAAAAACTACAACGAACAAACCCGTCGTGAACAAAATTTCAATGGAAGCAGCCGACATACTACTTCAGGATCATCAGTTCGTGTAGCAGGTGACCGACCAATACAAACAGTTAGCAGAGGATCGGTCGCAAGTTCCGATCGTACTGTTAGAGTTAACAATAGTAATTCAACAGTTATATCACGTAATGGTGTATCGACTGTACCACGCCAGGACAATACGACCGTACGAACCGGCACAACACTACGATCGGGTATTTCAACAAATCAGCAGTCAACAGGCAGAAGATCAGAAGAAATAATTAACACCCGACCCCGTACAACGGTTGATAATTCTACTGCCACAAACAGAGGAACTTCTGCAACACAACGACCCGCTGCTACGACCCGTTCGTCGGGTACTTCTACCAACAGAGGCAGTTATTCTTCTTCAGTTAGAAGTAGTTCTCCTTCTTCCGGAAGTGGAGGTTCGTACAGAAGTAGTTCCAGTTCTGAAAGCAGTCGAAGAAGTACGTATACACCTTCAAACTCCTCTTCTTCATCAACTGTTCGAAGTTCAACTCCTTCGTATTCGGGCGGTAGCAGCTCATCTTCCTCTTCCTCTTCTTCATCGGGAAGTTCCAGAAGTTCAGGTGGTGGCGGAGGTAGAAGATAAATCCATTATAAATCACGGAGTAAAATAATTTTTTGTACTTGTTTTCTATTATTAATAAAACATGAAACGAATAATAAATATAATCAGTAGTCTGGCAATTACAGTTTTGGTTTCGGCTCAAACCGAATTCGATGCTTTGAAATACTTACAGTCCGACATTACCGGAACAGCCCGTTACAGCGCTATGGCAGGTGCTTTCGGAGCATTAGGTGCCGATCCGTCAGCAATCAAGGACAATCCTGCCGGATTGGGTATATACAGGAGCAGTGAACTTTCTACTACATTTAATGTACTATCACAATCAACCCAATCAGAATGGATGAGGAATAAGGCATCCGATGGGTTATTTAAAGGCGGATTTAACCAGTTATCGCTAGTGCTGTCCAACACACCCAACTCTTCATTTAGCAGAAGCATTGGCTTGAATCGCTCCAACTGGGCGTTCTCTTATAATAGGCTAAAAGACTTTAACCGACAACTAAAAATAAACGGAGGTAAAGGTGTTTCAGGATCAGCGCTGGAGTACATATCCTATTTTACAGGTGATATTTCCGGAAATGATTTGTATCGATCGGGTAATTATGATCCTTATAACAATGTTTCAGTACCCTGGATTTCGGTAGCAACAGCCAATGCCGGTTTAATAAATGAATTTGTTTATGATGATAATGGTGAAACAGCGTATTGGGCTCCTATTCTGGAGAGTAACGAAACTGTTTCTCCATCGTATTATCAACGCGAATCGGGTCATCTGAGCGAATATGCATTAAGTTGGTCAGGAAATATTCACAATCGCTTGTTTCTGGGAGCCTCAATGAATATCTACGACATGGAATATACTGTCAACTCTGAGTACAAAGAAGAGTTTTCTGTAGTTGGAAGTATGAATCTCGATAACTATTTGAATTCCAAAGCTACAGCAATTGGATTCCGTTTTGGAGCCATTTATATCCCATTTGATTTTCTTCGTTTTGGAGCTTCTCTTCAGGCTCCAATGCTGTATTCCGTCGGTGACTTTAGTAATTTATACCTGGATTACGATAATGGTGGAGATGATTATGGTACCGAAAAGACTCCCGATGCCTATAATAATTTCAAATTACAAACTCCAATGATTCTGAATTTAAGTGCAGCATTGATACAGGGCAAACAGGGTGTGATTGGTATTGAATATATCAACACCCAGAACAATACAACCAGATTTATGGATGAAAGTAATAATACCTATTCTTACCGTTACGAGAACGATACCATCCAGGCAACTTTTAATTCACAACATACTTTTAAGATTGGAGGAGAATTTAAAGTGAATCCCAAAGTTGCACTCAGGGCCGGATATGCTTATTCCACTCCTGCTACCCTTTCCCGCCTGAGTAAGGAAATGAATCCTAATACTAACCGAACCGATATTCACTATTTAGTTCCGGGAGTTACATCGTATCTAACCGGAGGACTGGGTTATCGGAGTGAAGCCTGGGCATTTGATCTTGCGGTGGTACATAAATCTCAGAACGACGAATTTTATGCTTTTAACCCATCAAAAGTAAGTACAAATCTTCAATTTCCGGCTGCCACGATAAATACATCGAATCTTTCGGTACTTGCAACTCTAAGTGTACGATTCTGATGATCAATAGAATTAGATAAAAAATACGGGATAGCAAAATCAAATTGCTTCCCGTATTTTTTGTACACAGTCTGTGCAAGTTAGCCTTTAATCATGGTTAGCAACATTTTCATTCTCACATTTGCTTTTACAGCATGAGGAATGTTTGCGGGCATTAAAATACTTTCACCTGTTTGCACCCGATGCGAAACACCATCAATAATGATTTCTGCTTCTCCATCGAAAATATGAACCAATGCATCAAAAGGAGCAGTATGTTCACTTAGGGATTCACCTTCATCAAACGAAAACATGGTAATGTTTCCTTTGTCGTTACGTAATAAAATTTTACTTACTATTGAACCTTCGGCATATGCCACGCTGTTTGTAAAACTAAAGGTTTCACCTTTGGGAAAACCTTTTTTCTCGTTGGAAGGAGAATATTGAAATGTAGCCATTGTGTAGAAAATTTTAATTTCCGGCAAATATAGGCATACTCAAACAATTACATTGTAACATTTGTTACAGTTACCTGGTCTTTTTGAAAAAAAACAGTTTTTTTTGTACTTTTACATCCTATTTATTCAGCATGAAGAAAAGAGAGTTAGATTCCTGTCCCATTTGCCATAATTTGAATATCGATGACGAAGAATCATTTTTGGATGATTTAAAATGCGCCTTCAGGTATTATGAAAAGAATGATACTATCGTTTTGCAGGGGCAGCTGTGCGATGCTTTGTATGTATTAACCATTGGGAAAGTGCGTGCCGAAACAGTTTCTGAAAATGGAGCTATCATCAATGTTGAAATTGTGGAAGCTCCCCGGCCCTTAGCTCCCGCCTTTTTATTCTCGGATAACAATAGATTTCCGGTAAATATAATTGCTTTAGATGATGTTGAAGTAATCGTGATACCCAAAAGTGAAATTGTACGACTAATGATGACGAATCCTGATTTTATGCAAAATTACCTTGCACACAATGCAAATCGAACACAATTTCTAACAAGTCGACTTCAGCTTTTGTCGATTAAAACAATCAAAGGTAAGCTGGCACATTACCTGCTAGAAATGGCCAGGAATACCGACCGGCCCTTTGTAGTTGACAAAAATCAAAGTGAACTGGCTGAGCTATTTAGTGTTGCCAGGCCTTCTCTGGCGCGCAGTCTATCGGAAATGGTGCAGGATGGGGTTATTCAGATACATCGTCGTGAGTTCAGAATACTTGACTTAAACAAGATGAAAAATTTATTGGTATGACCTTACTACTAATTAATGAACTTTCTCTTCCATTGCAACACCCAGTACTAAAATTCATGGTGATTCTGGTGATTATCCTGTTTGCTCCCATCATTTTTAACCGTATAAAAATTCCACATATATTGGGCTTAATTATTGCCGGAGCAATTATTGGTCCTTTTGGAATCAATCTATTACAACGGGATGGTAGTATAATTTTATCCGGAACGGCAGGTTTACTGTATATCATGTTTCTCGCCGGCCTTGAAATCGATTTGGGTGATTTAAAGAAAAACAGTAAGAAAAGTATTGTTTTTGGGTTATTAACCTTTGCCATACCCATGTTGTTTGGCATTTTGGCAGGCATATTTCTGATGAATTTCTCCATGCCTACTTCAATTTTGATCGGAAGTATGTTCGCTTCTCATACACTTATTACCTATCCAATTGTAACCAGGCTGGATGTTGTAAAAAACCGTGCAGTTGTGATAACAGTTGGCGGTACAATCATCACAGTTACACTTGGTTTATTGGTGCTGGCAGTAATAATTGGCATGCAGACCGGCGAAGTAAATTCCTATTTCTGGACACGTTTGTCGGTATCCATTCTGATTTTTAGTGCGATAGTACTTTTGCTTTTTCCAATTGTTGGACGTTGGTTTTTTAAAAAATTCTCCGATAGCGTTTCTCAGTACATTTTTGTTTTGGTAATGGTATTTCTTGGTGCTGTATTGGCACAGGCAGCTGGTATCGAGTCGATTATTGGTGCTTTTCTTGCAGGTTTATCTCTCAACCGTCTTATTCCTGTAACCTCTCCGTTAATGAACCGAATTTCGTTTGTTGGGAATGCCATTTTTATTCCTTTCTTTCTGATCAGCGTTGGGATGTTGATTGATTACCGCGCCTTTTTCAATGATTTACATACTTTATACGTTGCTGTAATTTTATCCATTACAGCGACATTTTCAAAATTCATTCCTGCGGTATTAACACGTCGTCTGTATAAGTTCACTCCCGATGAAGGAAACATGATTTTCGGATTAAGCAATGCACAGGCTGCAGCCACACTTGCTGCTGTACTTGTAGGATATAATGTAGTTACGGGTTATGCATCCGATGGAAGTCCGATACGATTACTCAACGAAAGTGTACTTAACGGAACCATTATCATGATATTGGTTACCTGTACAATTGCTTCAATTGTCACGCAAAAAGCCGCTGTAAATATTTCACTGTCAGAAACAGCCAATCCAGATCCACAGGACAGAGACACCAGCGAACAGATTCTGATTCCGGTTAAATACGCTGAAACTATCGACGAGCTGATTAATTTAAGTTCACTATTAAAGTCGAAAAGCAATCTGGATGGATTATATGCCCTGAATGTTATCAATAACAGTACTTCCGGCGAGAAGGACTTAAAGAAGGCCCAGGAGCTGCTTGATAAAGCAGTAAAATCGGCTTCGTCGGTTGATATTAGGCTTAATAAGCTTCTGCGTTACGATGTGAACGTTGTAAATGCCATTACAAGTGTTGTTCGTGAGCAAAGCATTTCCGATCTGGTGGTATCGTTGCATACTAAAAAAGGGATAACCGATTCATTTCTTGGCAAGCTTACTGAAGGAATTTTGACAAAGAACAATGTTACTACTTTTGTTTATAAAGCTTCACAACCAATTTCTACAATAAAAAGGCACATACTGGTCATACCCAGGAATGCAGAACTAGAAATTGGGTTTCCTTTCTGGTTGTTAAAAGTATGGAATATTGCCCGTAATTCGGGTGCTATTCTTGAAATTTATGGACAGGAAAAAACCATTGGCTTAATTCAGGAAGTACATGCTAAGCACCCTGTGGAAGCACAATTCAAGATTTTTGATGACTGGGATGATTTTCTGATTCTTTCACGCGAAATCAGAGACGATGACAATCTGATCATCATTATGGCACGTGAGAAATCACTTTCGTTTCATAATAGCATGGAGCGAATACCTCATTATTTGCGAAAATACTTTGAGAATCAAAGTTTTATTTTGATTTTTCCAATGCAGACAGGAGTTTTATCCGATGAGAACGATACGTTTACAAATCCTTCCATGTTAGAGCCAATTGGCAAACTGGATGAAATTGGAAAAACCATAGCACGAATTTTCAAAAGAAAATGAGGCATAACTCTGGAATATACTGCTTTACTTAAAATTTAATTTACAGTTATTAATGCAGCCAGCGTTTGAGTTCATTTAATTGGAAACGACCTTCGTAAATGGCCTTTCCGGTTATCACTGCAGGTACAGAATGATTCTCCAAAGCTTCAATATCACCGATAGAGCCTACTCCGCCACTGGCTATGAGGTATAAATGGGGAAAACGGTTTAGAATCTTCTTGTATAGTTCGATGGAGGTCCCCTGTAGCATGCCATCCTTGCTGATATCGGTACAAATAACTTTGGTAATACCTTTATTGATATATCCGTCAATGAAATCCAACAAATCTATTTCGGTGGTTTCTATCCATCCTGATACTGCAATTTTTTCATTTTTCACATCGGCACCTAAAATAATTTTGTCGGCACCAAATTGTTCAATCCACGAATTAAATATTTCCGGTGATTTTACGGCGACACTACCACCAGTAACCATTTTTGCACCCGACTCAAAAGCAATTCGCAGGTCTTCATCCGACTTCAGTCCCCCTCCAAAATCAACAATTAAATTGGTGGATGTGGCAATTCGTTCAAGAACTTTATAATTTACAATATGTTGCGCTTTAGCCCCATCCAGGTCCACTAAATGTAAACGTTTGATTCCAGCATCTTCAAACATTTTTGCTACTTCAAGTGGATTTTCGTTGTAAACCGTTTTTTGTTGATAGTCGCCCTGAGACAAACGCACACACTTTCCATCAATAATATCAATAGCAGGAATAATCTCGATCATTGCATAAAAATTTTGAAGCTGCAAAGGTAGCCATAAAAATTCTTACTATTAACATATATCAAGTACTTCTAAATGTTTTTTTTAATTTAAAAATCGTATTTTTGCGGGCATTTTAATGAGTCATGATGGTAAAAAAGGCAGTATTTGTTCTTGTATTTGTTATTTCACTTGCAGAAGTGAGTTCAACCCCCCGAAAGAGAGAGATGCGTGGAGTGTGGATTGCTACCGTTGCCAATATTGACTGGCCCACCCGACGGAATGTATCTTCAGATGTGCAGAAAGAAGAACTTCGCAGTATGCTCGACAGCTTAGCCAGTTTACGGATTAATACAGTTATTTTTCAGGCCCGCCCCACAGCTGATGCATTTTATCATTCGATACATGAACCCTGGTCGATGTATTTAACCGGAAAACAGGGACGTAAACCCGTACCCTATTTCGATCCATTACAATTTCTTACAGAAGAAGCACACAAACGCTTTATGGAAGTCCATGTGTGGCTGAATCCATATCGTTTGCTCAATGGTGATGGAATTTCGGCACTTGATAAGTCACATTTGTATTTTCAAAACCCCCGTTTATTTGTCAATTACGGAGGTAAGTATTATTTTAATCCCGGACTGGATGAAACCAGAAGCTATTTGAATACTATTGTTCGCGACATTGTGGAACGTTACGATATTGATGCAATTCACTTTGATGATTATTTTTATCCATACCCTGAGCAGGGCAAAGATTTTCCTGATTATGAAACCTTTCGTAACTATCCACGTGGTTTTACCAACAAAGCCGACTGGCGGCGCAACAATGTGGATATGGTAATTAAAGAGCTGCGTCAAACCATCCAGTCGGTAAAACCATGGGTAGAATTTGGCATTTCGCCTTTCGGTGTTTGGCGCAATCTTTCTAATGATCCCAAAGGTTCCGCTACCCGGGCAGGTATTCAAAACTACGATGACTTATATGCAGATATCTTAAAATGGTTGGAGGAAGGTACTATTGATTATGTTGCACCACAGCTGTATTGGGAAATTGGAAAAAAAATCGCCGACTACGAGGTCTTGGTAAACTGGTGGAGTAAACATGCCAATAATAAAAACGTTTATATTGGATTGTATGCTTCCGGATTGACCTTACGGAAGGAAAAAGCCTGGAAACGTCCGAATGAATTGGCACGACAATTACGACTAAATAAATGTTTCCCACAGGTGGATGGCGTATTTTATTACAGTGCTAAACCGTTTTTGCGTAATCACCAGGGATTACTCGACAGTTTGAGAGCTCAGTTTTATACTTATCCTGCCCTACCTCCGGTAAACAGAAATATCAATCGAAAGCCAGCTATTCAACCTGAGAATATTAAAATCCTGAAAGATGGAAACGAAGCTTTGCTGACATGGGATAAAATTGAGGCTAAAGGAGGTGAGGCAATAGTCTATTATATTGTATATGGCTTTAAGGGTAAAAAAGCCGGAGATATTGATAATCCGGCTAACATTATAACCCTCACAAAATCCAATCTTGTATCATTAAATTCATTCAACATCTCCAGGGGATATCATACCTTTGTGGTGACATCCTTCAACCGATACAAGGAAGAAAGTCAACCCAGGTATGCAGTTACCAGAAAATTCTAAAAAAAGGTGCTTCTTTTTACAAGAAACACCTTATATTGAATTAGATATTGATATGTAAATCAGCATTCTGAGCAGCTTCGATATATTGGAATATTCCACTGAAATCATCGACAACATCAATAAACTGATTTTTCTCCACACCATCCCACATTTTTCCAGCAAGTGAGCATATAAAGAATTTGCAATTGGTAAATTCTTTCACCTGTCGAAATGATTCAGCCCAATGTGGAACATCCAGTTGTTTCATCTTTGCAAGCATCTGATCCTTTAAATGAGGGTATTCAACAAACGAATCATTCAGAAATTCATTTTCTTTAAGAAATGCCCGGGCAGCTGTAAGAAGAACATACACTTCAATATCCATATCATCAGCTGCAGCTCCACTTAACATCACTCCCAGCCCGACCAGTTTATCAACACTGCCGGATGATAAACCAACTACTAATTTTGCCATATTTTATTCAAATTTTTTATTGATATTTCAACCTCCACAACCACCTGAGGGAGCTGCAACAGTTTTTTTTGCAGCGCCACGTTCAGGATTGTGCTCAACCAACTCTGGAAATGCCTGTTGCCATGCATCAAATCCACCTTCGATAACCTTCACGCAGCTGTATTTTAAAGACGGTAATACTGAAGCGGCCAGAATCGAACGATTGCCATTATCGCAGTAAATAAATAGTGGCACACGTTTCGAAGGTGCCTGGTTAGCAATCTCATCTTCCAGAATACCTCTGGGGACAGAAAGTGCTCCCTGAATGCAAGCAAGATTAAATTCCTCGCTTTCTCTGCAATCGATCAGGTAGAATTTCTCTCCCGAATCAAGAACAGTTCTGAAATCAGAAACACTTATAAAATCCACCTTTTCTTTTACCGCCTCAACCAGATCAATTCCTGTTTCACAGGTTTTCTGTTTTGTATTACCGCAAGATGCTAGTAATACAATTACAGTAGATAGAATTATAACTTTACATTTCATATTTTACGAATTACATGTTTAATGATTCCAGTCCACCCATGCACCTTCGTACACTTTTACATTTGGATAGTTCAGCAACGATTTCATCACAAAATAAGTAAACCCTGCAGTTACTCCCGTTTTGCAATAAATAATAACTTCCTTATCCTTTGGAACTGAGGCAAACAATTTCGACAATTCGGTAGTGGTTTTAAGCTTAGAACCCTGAAGCATATCGTCGCTGGGTATATTGAGTGCATTACCAATTTTTCCAGCTGCATAATCTTCTTTTTTACGCGAATCAACCAGTACCGCTGAATTCATTTTAGCTTTTACGTAAGCTTTATCCACATTGATTGCCGCATTTACTGAAGGTGTAAACGTAACTGCCGTCAGTTTTTTGGGATTTTTAGTGATGGGTTTACGAGCAGCAAACCATGCATCCATTTGTCCGTTTAGCATACTAACATCAGAGGCTCCCAAATATTTCAGAATCCAGTAAAGACGACCGGCATTAACACCCGTTTTACAGTAAACAATAATCTTACTGTCGCGGGCCACCCCGTGACTGCCCAGGATTTTTGCCAGTTCAGCTGCTGTTTTCAGAGTGCCTTCGACCGGAGTTGTGCTACACAGAGTAGAAGCATCGATATTAATAGCTCCATCGATATGTGTTTTCATATAATCTCCGGATGGACGTGCATCAATCACCACCACCCCTTGATCTTTAATTATTTTCACCAAATCGTCGACACTTATAAGCTGTGCATTTAGTGAAAAAGCACTAGCTGCTATAACCATTAAAATTAAAATTTTCTTCATCGTTTATAAAATTTAGAATTTTGCCTGTAACTGAACCATGATCATATCGTTCATTATACCAGCCGACTCAGCAACATTAACATAATTGATTTGAACTCTCGAATAATCGTTGACGTAGTAATTTAAGCCTATGGTTGTATAATTAGTACGTTTGCCCGCAACGGCCAAATCCGAATTATACGTATCGAATTTCAAAACAGGTTCCAGGTTCCAGGGAGTCATGTAAGATGCAATTACTACAAATCCATCTTTTGTGTAAGAACCTTTCGGTTTTGAATCAAATCCAACAATACCACCACAACCACCATAAATAGGAACATTGGTCAGCGAATGCAATTTATCAATACCTCTGATGTATTCACCCTGAAGGAAGAAACCGCCTAACTTGTACTGCAATTCGCCACCGAAACGATAAATATCGTTCAACGGTTCACTTGGATTTGTAGGATTAATTTTACCCACATTAAAACTACCACCAACAGTAAGACCATCAATTGGATGAATCAACACACGACCAAGAATATTCTTAGTTGGATTGTCATCCTCAACGTTCATACCCGAACCGTTCATCACTCCAAGACTATATTGCAGAAAAGTAGTATCACTACCTCCACTGATCATAACACCCAGGTCACGCTGCGGACCAGCCAGTTGATTCACCACTTCCGAACGATTGATTGTATACAGCCCCGAACAGGATGTATTTTGTTCCATGCTGAAAGGTGATTTAAACTGACCCAGCGAGAGTTTTGCCCATTGACTAAAACGGGTGTATGATACATAAGCATCTAAAAGATGAACGTTTTTCTGTGCAGTTTTGAAACTACTGAATTCAGCTACAAAATAGTAATCGATATCGTAGGGAATTGAGCCCATCACACCCAATCGTGCTCTGTTGAAGGTGAAATTATTGGTATTAAGGCTATTACCATTACCATCAGAACCATTCAGGTTGAAATTATATTGAGGCTGGATAAAACCGGAAACACCAATTAAATCACCTCCACCCCCCATACATCCCTGAGCAAGTACCTGATGAACTGAAAATACAGTTACCAATACTACAATAGAAATTTTAATTTTTCTCATATCAATCCGCGATAATTAGTTGGTTGAAAGTGGATAACTGCCTGAATTTGTAGCTGCCCATTTATTAGCTTTCAAAGTAGAATTAACTAATGCATTTGCACCAAATCCAATACTTTTTGCATTTTCGTATCCTAAAACTGTAAGATATGCTGAAACTAATGCAGAGGTTTGTCCTGTCCAACAATAGGTAACAATCGTTTGAGATGGATTGAGCTTTTTGAAACCATCGGCTGCAAGTGTAAGATCCTCATTTATGCGATATGCTCCTTTAATATGACCATGATCGGTAACATTTTGTGCAGTCCAGTAATTATTGATGAAATAATTGGCGGGAGTAGTCAATACATCGTTAGCACTCACCGACATAGCTCCATACCCTTTAGCGAGCATTACAGCCACACGTTCTTTAAGAATACCTGCACCGGTCGTGTCAACGGCTTCAAAAGTTGGAAGAGCAAAATTTACTGAAGGTACAATCGTGTTGGTAGCCGACCAGTTTGCGTGAGTCAGCGCCCGATCCGAAATGTTGGGTGTCCAACGATCCAGTGTTGTATTCCACGAGCTCATCCCCCATTTTAGAATTTTTGAAGTTGGATAACCGCTCAAACGTAAAGCAACATGTCCCAATGCGGCAGTCTGTCCTGTGTAGCAAGCCACAACAATCTGTTTAGAACCAGCATTTTTTGCAGTTTCCAGAATATTGGGAAGTGTGCTGTTAACGGCTCCCTGGATACGCCCGGCAGCAAAATCGGCAGCCGAACGAAGGTCGATAACAAAGAAATTAGCAGGAGCAGCTGCCACATCTTTTGCATCAATTGTCCACTGAGTTGTCATGTTATTCAGGTCCAGATTATTGGCTTTCATATAATCTGTCATTTTTTTGTAGTAATCAACTTTTGTTTCTTCAACAGGTTCAATACACGATGTAAAACTGAAAGAAGCAATTACAGCTACAAAAAGTAAGCGATTAAGAAATGTAGTTTTCATTTTTATTAAATTTAAAAGTGTTTGTATTATAACATTATTAATAAGTTTATTAACCTCCACAACCAGCTCCCGGAGTCACTGGTTTGGCATTGGGATCCTGATTGGGATTAAAGGCCTTATACCCACCGTCCAGATTGAACACCCTCGTGTAACCCAGCATTTTGAGGGTCTGAGCCGTAAGAATTCCCAAATCACCATTATCACTGTAAACAATGATTTCTGAGTCTTTTTCAGGAGGATAAATATATTGTTCTGCCCAGAATCCAGCATCATCAATTTTAAATTCGAGAACACCTCTGGAAAGTAATATTGAACCGGGAATATTTCCAGTATAATAATCAGTTGGCTGCCGGATATCAATCAGGTAATAGTCGCCACCAGCCTCTAATTTAGTTTTCAAATCATCAACTGAGATTTGGTCTGTATTTTTTTTACAATCTGCAGCCATTTCGGAACTATTCTCATAAATTCCCTGACACGATGATGTAATGCCCATTAACAGGGCAATTGACATAGTTTTTACTAATTTCTTCATATGCTTTTCAGTATTTAAAATGCACTGAACTTACCGGTACGTTCATTCCATTTAACAAACCAGTACCAGGCTCCCAGAAGCACTACAATTAATAGGAATGCACCATCATATCCCAGGTAATCAGGCAGATAATTTCTGAATTTAGTGCTTTGAGGCAATATTCCGTCGATTAAAGGCACCAGAAAGCGTGATGAAAGTGGCATAAACAGAATCATTGCCAGGGCCGAGAACCATAATTTCACCTGACCTTCACCAACACGCCACAGAGTACCCACAGCACAACCACCAGCTACCGTCATTCCCAACCCAAAAATAAAACCGCCAATTCCGGCTTTTGCCCAGAAATGAGGAAATACCCAGGTTAGTTCACGGGCCCGCATGCCTGTTTCTCCCATGGCACCAATGCCAAAGTATTTAATTACAGTAAATCCAATCAGGCTGATCATCAATCCTGCAATTACACCCACTGAACCCTGTGATTCACCACTCATGAATGGATCGCGGAACGATTTTACAATGCAAAAACGTGAACGTTGAGAGATAAGTCCCATCAAACCAGCAATTACTATGAACCAGGTCATTACCGGATTTGATTTCACATGACTGTAAGCTATTACAGCTACAAATACAACCACAAGAAGTCCCAGATAAATTTGCCATTGTCCTTTGTTGGGCTCAGCTGCCAGCCAGGTATAGCTTTTGCCCGAACTCCATCCCGGCTTATTTTCCATCTCCCAGATCAGGTATTTAAGCGCCAGAATAACACCAATAAACATACCTGCTGTAAAGATTAATGCTCCACCCGAAAGTGCTGGTACACCACTAAAGAATGAACCTATCGAACAACCGATTCCAACAGTAGCTCCAACAGCCATTAATGTTCCACCAATGAAACCTTTCATCATTTCACCTTTTGGGGGAACCCGCAATGCAAACTCTTTGGAGAATAAGGCACCTGCAAATGAGCCAAGCACAATTAAAATTACCAGCATGCCGTAATTATTTGCATTGATTGGAGTAAGACCTGTTGAATTAAACAAACCCGTAATCCCGTATAAATTATCTCCAACATTGGTCAAACCACCGCTGGCACCCCAGGGACTTTTTATGGCAAACAGCAATACATTCAGCATTCCGAGCACAATACCACCTACCCAAACCGGCCAGTGTTTGCCAAAAAAGGTATTAAACAGTTCCACCAATGGATTTTTTTCTCCTGATGACATGGTATAATCTCCTATGCTTTTTTAATCAACATACGGTTGACACCACCTTCTAAATCGGATATCTCAAGGCATTCGTTTCCTGTTTTGGTGCACCAGCTGGGTAAGTCGGTTTTCGTTCCCGGATCGGTACCAAATACTTCGAGTATTTCACCTGCTTTTAATTCTTTCATTGCTTTAGCAATTTTCATCATTGGCATCGGACACGACAAGCCTTTACAATCTAAGGTCATTTTTACTTCCATAATATTTTAAAAATTTAAAGTTTTGTACCCGGCAAAGATTGTGATATTTTGCACACTGGCAATGAAAAAGTACGTGACATAATACAAATTATGCTTATATTTGCATCAGTGAAGAACATGATACAGATCAATAAATATTCAGTTTATAATCATGAATTATTTCCTTAATACTTGTTACCAATGAAAAAAGAACATACCGTCAATAGTTGCACACTTAACACTGCTGTTGAAAACTGCTTTCAAACGCTTACCGATGAAGAGTATTTATTACTGGAAAATAACCTTGTAGTTGTAAATTACAAAAAGGGTGAAATGCTTTGTAAGCAAGGTACCCTGGCATCACACATCATGTATATTTGCAGTGGACTTGTAAAAATTTATATGGAAAGAGATTCCGGAACATTAATATTAAAAGTGCTTCCTGCAGGAAATTTGATAGGACTAACTGCATTACTAGATAATAATAATGTATTCAGATATTCAGCATATGCTTATCAGGATTGTAAATTACGACTTATTGATATTCGGGTATTCAAACAATTAATAAAGCAGAATAATCAGTTTGCAAATCAGGTTATCAATTTGTTGTGTGAAAATCAGATTCAAACACAGACCCGGTTCTTTGCTTTTACTCAAAAACAATCTTTTGGCAGAATTGCTGATACACTTATGTGTTTATCAAATAATATTTTTAAAATGGACGAATTTGAGTTACCTTTGTCGAGGAAAGAGCTGGCTGAATTAACAGGACTCACTCCGGAAAGTGTAATAAGAATTCTTTCTAAATTTAAAACAGACAAAGTAATTGGTATAGAAGGTAAAATCTTCAAAATACTGGATAAAGAAAAATTACAACAGATAAGTGATTATGGATAATTTGTTAACTATCAACATATCAGCCATAAAAGTATATTTGCCACAGATAATTAGTAGTATCGTTTTGATCGCTGCTGCAACTGCGATTCGTATTGTAACCCGAAAGCTTATAAACTCGTATGCCAGTATACATACTGCAAGCGACTTGAGAGTTCAGCATGTAAACCGTGTGACCAATATAGTTGTAAATGCAGCTGCCATTATAATTCTGATAGCCATTTGGGGTGTAGATACCAAAAACATTTTTCTGACTTTATCGTCTGTTTTTGCGGTGATAGGAGTTGCACTTTTTGCTCAATGGTCAGTGCTCAGTAATATAACTTCCGGAGTTATCCTTTTTTTCTCTCCGGCTTATCGTATTGGCACCTATATCAAAATACTCGACAAGGATTTGCCTGTGGAAGCAAAGATTGAAGACATATTCGCGTTTTATACACATTTACGTTCCAAAGAAGGCGAACTTCACATCTTTCCCAATAACCTGCTTCTCCAAAAAGCGATTCAGATTATCCAGGAAAAAGCAGATGAGGATCCGGGAACGTAAAGTATCAGGGCAGTAAAAGTTTTACAACTACAGGAAAATGGTCTGATGGAAAAGCCCCGGGTTGATAAAAGTCGTTAATTATGCTATAACTGGCCATTTGCTTTATATTGGTGAAGATATAATCAATCCGAAAATTCTCTTCCAATGAAGGAATTAAATGATTCCATCCGTTAAATGTACCTATACTTTTTTCTGATTTTAATTGAGCGATTGTTCTGGAATCTAACAATTTAGAAGTCATAGTCTGGTAAACTCCTTCCTCTGAAGGGTTAGCATTAAAATCACCCATACAAATCACAGGGGCATCCCCTGCAATTTGTTTAATTTTGTCGATCACCAATTTAGCACTTTCTAGCCGCGCTTCTTTTCCCCGATGATCAAAATGTGTACTTGTTGTTGATCACTTAACTCTTGTATTCCAACAATATCAAACTGATGGTTTTGAATTAATTTGGCAATGTGAGGTTTACGATTTGCCCATGATCGTTCATTAGTATCAACCGAAGTACGTATACGAACATTATACGTTGCAACATTCAGTGTATCGTTATATCTACTTTGAGTGTGAATTTCAGAGGCTATCAGAAAGAACGGTTGCAGCAATACAACTATGAGTAGTTTTAAGTTCATGGTAGTTAAAGAAATATGTTTTAGCAATGCAAACCTACAAAAAAAAATGGCATTTGGCATCGTATTCGTCATTTTTTTGACTAATTTTGAGCTCAAATCGTAATTTCAGCTTTTCAGAATGATTCCCTCAACAAGAAATTGGTTATTTTTGCCAGCCAGCTTAGTATTAATTCTATTGTTTGCGCTCGACCTGGCCTGGGGAAGCATTGATATTCCTATTCGTGATTTTATAAATATTATTACCGGAAGTCAGGAAAATGAAGTTTATAGAGAAATTTTATTGAATTATCGCTTTCCTAAAGCCATAACTGCGGTGATTGCCGGTGCTTCCCTCTCGATGGCTGGTCTGATGATGCAAACCTTGTTCCGAAACCCACTCGCCGATCCTTTTATTCTGGGAGTAAGTTCCGGAGCTGGTTTAGGTGTTGCACTGACTCTCATGGCTTCGTCAGTTTTACCGGTATTTTTAGTAAGTTCAGGCTGGGGAACTGTATTGGCTGCTGTTATCGGAGCTTCAGTTATTTTGTTACTGGTTATTGCCGTATCTTTCAGGCTGAATAATACGGTGTCATTACTCATTGTAGGTATTATGTTTGGTACGATTGCCTCTTCTATAGTTAGTATTCTTCAGAACTTTTCCAATCCCGATGCGATTAAATTATATGTAGTATGGACATTTGGCAGTCTTAGTGCTGTGAACTGGGAAAACCTGCAGGTACTTTTTCCTGTTTTTTTTATAGGCACCCTGATCGCCTTTGCTTTGCATAAAAAATCGGATGGTATGTTATTGGGTGAGAATTATGCCCGGGGGCTGGGTATTAACATTCAGACTACAAGGGTACTGATGGTGATTTCAACTGGTTTACTTGCCGGAAGTGTAACTGCTTTTACCGGACCTATTGCTTTTGTTGGGGTGGCTATTCCGCATATAGCACGGGGACTGTTCCTGACTTCAACGCATAAAATTCTGATGCCGGCATCGTTTATTCTGGGCGGAATATTAATTTTACTCTGTGATATTATTTCCCACATTCCGGAATACACATTACCTATCAATACAATAAGTGCATTGTTCGGAGCTCCGGTAATAATCTGGATTATTTTAAAACGCAATTAAGATGACTACAAAAGAACGATATAAACACATTATTGCCTGGTTTGAAGAGCATGTCCCGGTAGCAGAAACCGAACTTCACCACGAAGATCCTTTTCAGTTACTGGTAGCTGTCATCCTTTCGGCACAATGTACCGATAAGCGTGTTAATATGGTCACTCCCACCCTTTTCAGGGAGTTTCCTACTGCTGAGGTAATGGCTGAAGCATCGCCGGAGCTTTTATTCGACTACATCAAATCGATTTCGTATCCCAACAATAAAGCGAAGCACTTAGCAGGTATGGCCCGTATGTTACGGGATGAATTTGGTGGACAGGTACCGGATTCGATCGAAGAGTTGCAAAAATTACCCGGTGTGGGACGAAAAACAGCCAATGTCATTGCTTCGGTGATTTACAATAAACCTGCAATGGCAGTTGATACACACGTATTTAGGGTGTCTGAACGCCTTGGACTTACCACCCGTTCGAAAACACCCTTGCAAACCGAATTAACCCTGGTGAAGCACATTCCTGAGCATTTGATTCCAAGAGCGCATCACTGGCTGATTTTACATGGTCGTTATATTTGTCAGGCCCGCAAACCCCTGTGTGAGGAATGCGGGCTCCGACCCTGGTGCCGTATGTATCAGAAAAATGACCGTTCGTAGTACTTTGTATGTAATAAATGATGTGAAAGCCTTCCGAGTGGCTCTTTCAAAAAATGATCGTAAAGGTATTTGATTTCCGGATTTTCATGTGATTTCCGGATAAATTTATGGGCATCTTCAGCATAAATTGATTCAGCCCGTTTGCTTCGGATTTCCTGATTGGTAGGTATTGGTTGCCCTCCACCTCCCAGGCAACCACCCGGACAAGTCATAACTTCAATAAACGCATAGGGAGAAGTCCCTTTTTCCACTTCCTCCAACAGTTTTCGGGCGTTTTTCAGCGTATGTGCCACAGCAACCCGAATCAGAGTTCCATTCAAATTTATTTCTGCCTCACGTATTCCCTGAATTCCACGTATATTCTTGAAATTCACATCGGGAAGGGTTTGTCCGGTATATACTTCATAAGCTGTACGCAAAGCAGCTTCCATAACACCGCCTGTTGCACCAAAAATAACGGCTGCACCTGTGGATGTACCCAATGGATTATCGAATTCTTCCTCCGGTAACTGGATAAAGTCAATTCCTGTTTCCTTGAACATCCTTCCTAATTCACGGGTAGTCAGCACATAATCCACATCGAAGAATCGTTCGTTTGCATCCAGGTGCATTTTATCTTTCCAGTATTCGTATGCGCCATCCATCTCCGGTCGCTGTGCCTCGTATTTCTTCGCGGTGCATGGCATTACCGACACTACAACGATATTACGAGGGTCGATATTCATTTTCTCAGCATAATAGGTCTTAGCGATAGCGCCAAACATCTGCTGAGGAGACTTGCAACTGGAAAGATGAGGTAAGGAGGCTGGAAAGAAATGCTCGATAAACTTAATCCACCCCGGCGAGCAAGAAGTAATCATCGGCAATTTACCACCGTTTTTAATCCTGTTCAACAATTCATTACCTTCCTCAATAATTGTAAGGTCGGCTGCAAAATCGGTATCGAATACCTTCGAAAATCCCAGTCGGCGCAATCCGGCTACCATTTTACCGGTCACTAAACTTCCGTAAGGCATTCCCATGGCTTCTCCTATACCGACACGTATGGCAGGTGCTGTTTCAACAATCACCACTTTTTCCGGATTGTGTATTGCCCTCCATACGGCGGGCACATGATCTTTTTCGGTGATCGCACCTGTCGGGCAAACCAATGCACATTGTCCGCAGTTGGTACAGGCTACAACACCCAGTCCCAAATCCATAAAGGTGGATATTTTACTTTTCAGTCCTCTACCGGCAAAATCTATGGCTTTAACTGTTTGCGTTTCACTGCACACTGCAACGCATCGACCACACAATATGCATTTATCGGGATCGCGCACCAGCGACAGAGAACTACAATCTTTTGCTTGCAACACAGGTTTGGTTCGTGGAAAACGGCGTTCACGTATTCCAAATTCATAGGCGATGGATTGTAACTCACAATTCTGGTTGCGATCACAAGTCAGGCAGTTTTCAGGATGATTGGCCAGTAACAGCTCAACATTCATCTTGCGGGCTGCCTGAATACGCGCGCTTTGGGTTGTAATTTCCATTCCTTCAGCAGCTTTTGTGACGCAGGCACGCAATAAATTGCGTGCACCTTTCACTTCCACTACGCAAACACCACAGGAAGCATTTGCCGAAACATCTTTCAGATAACAAAGAGAAGGAATTTTTACACCTGCTTTACGGCAGGCTTCCATAACTGTTAGTCCGTCAGGAACTTCAGTTGGTATTGAATTTATTAATAGTTTCATGGATTTAGCATTTTAGAGATGAACATCACAACGCAGGCAGCGACTCACTTCGGCACGGGCCTGAAGTCCGGTATAACCACCATCCACTTCCAGGAAGTTACCGGTACGATCCCTGACGGCAAGTTTATAGCTTACATTCTTGGGAGTTTTCACAGGATTTGCCGGAACAGTATTTCGGTAGATAAACTTTCGGAAAAGCTGTTGAAAGCGTTTCTCACCCATCAGGTATTCATCGATAGAAGCAGCGGTTTTTTTTGCCATACCCATTGCTTCGGCCGCAGTGGATGGCCCGGTAACGGCATCTCCACCGGCAAATACTTTAGGAAGACTGGTCTGAGTGGTAAAAGCATTAATTTCAATTTTACCTGCCTTTCCGGTCTGAATTTCTGCAACAAAGCTATTATCCACTTCTTCGCCGATAGCAACCACCACAGCATCACAGGCAAGCCAATCAAATTTACCTGTTGCAATCGGTTTTCTACGACCCGAAGTATCAATTCCGCCACAAGTCATCAGCTCAATTTTCATGGCCTGTACCCGCCCATTTTCGTTAGCAATGATTTCTACCGGTGCCGACATAAAGCGGAATTGAATCTGTTCGGCTTCAGATTC
>JAVFAG010000007.1:0-7164 GCA_034002585.1 Paludibacter sp. | reverse complement strand
GGTTCGTCGAGCATATCGCGACGGCAACGCATCTGACAATGGAAATGGCAGATACGTCCAATGGTTCCCGGAAGCGGATTATCGCGCAGGGTAAGTTCGAAAGCATCTTCAATGCGGTCTTCTTTGATAAGTTCGATATAACCCGGGATATTCATGTGCATAGGACAGGAATTTTCACACAGGGCCATAAACAAATGCTCACACACACCTGAATGGCAGCGTTTTTCAATAATATGTTCCTCATATTCGTGCCTGAAATAACGCAGGGTGGTAAGAATTGGATTGGGAGACGTTTGACCGAGTCCGCATAAGGCAGTATCCTTAATGGTCGTACTAAGTAATTCAAGCATGGTGAGATCAGCCATGGTACCTTGTCCTTTACATATGCGATTCAACAAAGCCAGAGCCTGTGAAAGACCTTCACGGCATGGAGTACATTTACCACAGGATTCAGCGGCATTAAATTCCAGGAAGTAGCGGGCAACGTCCACCATGCAATTGTCCTGATCCATAACTACCATACCTCCGGAACCCATAATGGCACCCAAAGAAGCCAGCGATTCATAGTCAACAGGTGTTCGGAAATGTTCCGCCGGTATACACCCACCTGAGGGACCACCCGTCTGAACTGCTTTTACGCGCTTTCCGGTACCTGTTCCTTCACCAATTTCGTACACAAACTGTTCGAGTGTTGAACCCATTGGAACCTCTACCAGTCCGGTATTCTTTACTTTACCCACAAGCGAGAATACCTTTGTGCCCGGACTCTTTTCGGTACCTGTTTGGCGGAACCAACCACTTCCTTTCTCGATTATCAGCGGGATATTACACCAGGTTTCAACATTATTGATGTTGGTAGGACAACCATATAAACCTTTTGCAGCAGGATAAGGCGGACGTGGCATAGGCCGACCTGCACGACCCTCTATTGAAGCAATCAGAGCCGTTTCTTCACCACAAACAAAAGCACCTGCCCCTTCTACCACTTCACAATGGAAACTGAAACCTGTATCCATAATATTAGTGCCCATTAATCCAAGTGCAGTTGCCTGTTCGATTGCTAATTTAAATCGTTTAACTGCCAACGGATATTCAGCACGTACATAAGCAATACCCTCTGATGCACCCATAGCGTAAGCACCAATCATCATTCCTTCGAGTACCGAATGTGGGTCACTTTCAATTTCATTGCGATTCATATAAGCACCCGGGTCGCCTTCATCGGCATTGCAAATAATATATTTCCGGGGTGCATCCGACTGTTGCATCAGCGACCATTTCACACCCGTTGGGAAACCGGCACCTCCCCTGCCCCTCATTTTGGCAGCTGTAACTTCTTCTACCACATCGACAGGACGCATACCAGTGAGCACATGTGCCAACGCACGATATCCTCCTACTGCAATATATTCGTTTATGTTCTCAGGATTAATAAAACCTGCATTGCGCAAAACGAGTTTTTTCTGACCTTTAAAGAAGGAAAGATCGTTCCATACAGGAACTTTTTCAGCAGCTTTACCATATCTGAAATGTTCTGTATGATGATCCCATTCAGGAATACAGCACAACAGGTTTCGACGGAATAACTTACCCTCAACTAACGAATCAAGCAGCTTTTTTACTTCCTTCAAATTCATCCGGCTATACATTCGTAATGCTTCTCCGGGTAAATATGCTACAACAAGTGGTTCTTCAGCACAAAAACCAAAGCATCCAACTGGTTTCAGTACAATATTAAACTGCTTTTCAGAAATTTCTTTTTTCAAAAAATCATATAGATCCGAGGCCCCATTTCCAATTCCACAGGTCCCCATGCCTATCGTAAGCATCGGTTTTTCGGGGAGTATCAGTTGCAGAGAGTTCTCGCGTAACTGATTCAATTCAAATAGATTCATGGCAGGGATGTTTTAAATAATCTTATTGGAAAGCGTACGAAGGATTTTCAATAGTTTGGGTGCATTCACATAACTATGAATCACCCCGTCAACCGAAACCACCGGCGATTGTGCACACTGGCCGAAACAAGCTACTGTACGAATAGTGTATTCGTTGTCAGGAGTCGTAAACGAAGGCTCCCCTTCATCGGGATCGTACTGAAAACCCAGAATATGTCCCACATCGTTTAGTAATCCCCTGGAACCCTTGGTATGGCAGGCAGTTCCCCGACACACAACAATAGTGTGTCGGCCCTGTGGTTTCAGGTTAAAAAAGGAATAAAAGGTTGCTACACTGTACACCTGTGTAAGAGGCACATTCATTTTACGGGAAACGGCTGCAAGTGTTTCCTGAGGAAGAAATTTTAATGGGTTGGCCTCCTGAACTTCTTCCAGGGTTGAAAGGAGACTTCCCGGCTTTTCATGATACTTCTCAACAATTTGGTTGAGAACAGTATCTTCAATTGTTTGTACTGAAACCATAGGTATATTTTTAAATTTAATGGTTAACGTTTTAAATTCAATACAAAGCTACAATTATTAAGGTTTATTTACGGAATTATTTCCTTATTAAACAACAAAAAAATCTCCGGAAAGTTTATCAACTTCCGGAGATTAATGAAATATTTCTGTAATTTATTACATCATTCCACCCATTCCACCACCCATTGGCATTTGTGGAGCTGGATTATCTTCTTTTTTCTCAGTAATTACACATTCGGTAGTCAGGAACATACCAGCAATTGATGCGGCATTTTCAAGAGCAACACGCGTAACCTTTGCAGGATCAACAACACCGGCAGAAAGTAAATTTTCATACGTATCTGTACGGGCATTGTAGCCATAATCACCTTTACCTTCACGTACTTTCTGTACTATCACGGCACCTTCTTTACCAGCATTGGCAACGATTTGGCGAAGTGGTTCTTCGATTGCACGTTTTACAATGTCTACACCAGTTGCTTCATCATCATTTTCTGTATCTACGTTATCTAATGCATCTATAGCACGTAGATAAGCAACACCACCACCAGGAACAATACCCTCCTCAATTGCTGCACGGGTAGCACTCAGTGCATCATCCACACGGTCTTTCTTTTCTTTCATTTCCACTTCCGAAGCAGCACCGATAAAGAGAACAGCAACACCACCGGCCAGTTTAGCCAGACGTTCCTGCAGTTTTTCGCGATCGTAATCCGAAGTAGTTGTGCCAATCTGTGCTTTAATCTGACCAACACGTTTTGCGATGGTTTCTTTATCACCTGCACCGTTAACAATGACAGTGTTATCCTTGTTAATAGTCACTTTTTCAGCTGTACCCAGCATTTCAAGGGTAGCTTTTTCCAGCGTCAGGCCTTTTTCTTCTGAAATTACGATACCACCGGTCAGGATAGCAATATCTTCGAGCATTTCCTTGCGACGATCACCAAAACCGGGAGCTTTTACGGCAGCAATCTTCAACGAAGCACGCAGACGGTTTACCACCAGCGTAGTTAATGCTTCAGATTCCACATCTTCAGCAATAATCAGGAACGGACGACCCGACTGAACAGCTGGTTCAAGAACAGGAAGCAGTTCCTTCAGGTTACTGATTTTTTTATCGTAAATCAGGATGTAGGGACGTTCCATCTCTACTTCCATTTTTTCAGTATTGGTTACAAAATAAGGAGAAATGTACCCACGGTCGAACTGCATACCTTCTACTACATCGATATGAGTATCAGTACCTTTTGCTTCTTCAATAGTAATAACACCATCCTTGGTAACGGTACGCATTGCATCAGCAATTAATTTACCGATGGTAGCGTCGTTGTTGGCAGATACAGTAGCAACTTGTTCAATTTTGTTGTAATCGTCGCCAACCGAAACAGCCTGAGCAGCAATGCTTTCAACTACTTTGGCAACAGCCTTGTCGATACCGCGTTTGAGATCCATCGGATTTGCACCGGCAGTAACGTTTTTAAGACCCACACTTACAATCGACTGAGCCAGAACTGTTGCTGTAGTAGTACCATCTCCCGCATCATCACCTGTTTTCGAAGCTACTTCTTTTACCAGCTGAGCTCCCAGATTCTGAAAAGCATCTTCCAGTTCAATCTCTTTTGCCACTGTCACACCATCTTTGGTGATATGTGGTGCACCGAATTTTTTCTCCAGAATAACATTACGACCTTTTGGACCTAATGTAACCTTCACTGCATTCGCCAAAGCGTCCACCCCTTTTTTCAGCTCGTCGCGGGCGTCAATATTAAATAAAATTTCTTTTGCCATACTCTTTTTTCTAATTTAAATGATTGCTAAAATATCAGATTGTCTCATTATCAGGTACTTTTCACCTTCCCACTCCAGTTCAGTTCCGGCATATTTTCCGTAAAGTACGGTGTCACCTTTGGCAACAACCATAGTCTCGTCTTTTGTTCCGTTACCTACTGCCAGTACTTCTCCCTTCAGAGGTTTTTCTTTTGCTGAATCGGGAATAATAATACCGCTGATGGTTTTTTCTTCTGCCGGCGCTGGTTTTATCAACACGCGGTCTGCTAATGGTTTGATATTCATACTCATTAAATATTTAAAAAGTTAAATTGATAATTTTTGTTTTGACGGTCGCAGTTTATCAGATTCCATGCCAAAGGACATTTCTGAATCTTTTGTCAGCAATTTGGAGGAGATGTCAGCCTATCAAACTGTCAAGCTGTCAGATTTCGATGTGCAGTACGACATAAAACCAGCAGTTTGTATGCATCATACAGGCGGAGTGAAGGGTTACTGCTGCACAACTGTACTTTTAAAATTGGGTTAATCAGCTTTGCCAGAAACGCAAACAGGGGTACGAGTTTTTTAGTACGAACAGCAGAAAATGCAGCCAGCAAATGAGATTCTTTTTCTAAAAAGGGATAACTACCGGTTTTGAACAATTTATAGAGATTGTCAACACTTTCCTCAGTCTTTTTAAGAAAAGTGAGGTTGTCATCCAGTCCTTTGTGAACCAATGCATTATCAATTCTGAAATAGGAAATTCCAGCCTCGTGAAGTGCATGTCCGAACAACGTATCTTCATGGCCATAACCATTTATAGATTCATCAAACTGAACTGCCTGAATTACATCACGAGAAAGCATGAAATTAAAGGTCGCAAAGTTATTAAAGCTTTCATCACGGGTATGATACAATAAATTGGCTTCTCGTTTACGGCCGTATTTCAGTCGAAGACTAAAACGGGGGTCATTTACATCAGCATCGTATTCAGTACCACCTATCACAACTACTTTTTCATCTTTGAAAAAGTTGGCATAACGTTGAAGGTAATCATCGTGGCGTACTTCTGCATCACAATCCATTATAATGAGGTAATCGTATCGTGCCAATCCGGCTAACTTATTCCTGGCTTTCGATCGTCCGATATTTTCATTCAGACGAATATACCTGCAACCCGGGATTTGCCCAATGGTACTGTTTTCGTTAACAAACTTATCCGAACCATCCTCCAGTACAATAATTTCAAAATCCAGCATTAACTCAGTGGCCTGGCGATGCAAGTCCCGGACTAATTTTGTAATGTCGTAGTTGAATGTGGGAATAAGTACCGAATACATTACTATTTTTTTACTTCGTCGATAGTAATACCATAGGCTGATAGTCCTGGTGCCAGGTATTGAACATCGGTATCAACACTGTAATTTTTAGCCAGACGCACCATTTTAATGCCTGTACGATGAGTAGGATTCTGAGTAAAATAGGTTTCAGAAAGCCCGGATGGAGCCCTGTATGCCCAATACACTTTATTTGAATAATGGTCGATAGCAATTCCGGTAATGTAACGTGCTGCATCATCAACTGGCGCATTATCGATACGCACAGGATTACTTCCACTTAAATTGGCAACCCAGAAACCAGTTTTATCGGCAGGAGCTGTCGCTGCAAAATAAATTTTTTGATTGATGGGGTCGATACAAAACGAACGAATTGCAAAATCAGTGAGAATTGCACCGGATGAAGGAGCAGTTCCTGTACCACTTACATTTGAACTTAGTATATCATTGGCTGTAAAACGATAAATTCCTTTGCCCGATCCACCTTTTGACCAAAAATACACAAAATCGTAATAAAACAAACCGGTATTCATGGCAACATCATTGAGTCCGTTACCAAAATAGCCCAGTCGATTGGCTTTTACCAAATAATAGGGTACCGTAGTTTGAGCATCAGCACTTCCCTTCCAGTCGAAAGCACCAGGAGTAGCGGCATTTAATGAATGACGATACAGAAAAGCACTGAAATCGGACCAGTAGATATAATTTGCATCTACATATCCTGAATAAAAACCATTTGCAGCAGTAGTATTTCGGTTATGAATGAGCTCACTAACCGAATTATCCATCATATTCACTCTTACGATACTTCCGTCGCCCTGTTTAGATTGTAATTGCGCAACATCGGTTGAGAGAGTCGAACCGGCATTGAAAATATACAAGTAATTAGTACGGGCCTGCAATGTAAAGGGATGAGGACCGGCAGTATAGGATGTTACCTGAGAACCTTCTAATCCGCGTAGGAAGATTCGCTGACGATAAACTTTTCCATCACTCCCTGCAATAAGTAAACTTCGCGCTTTTTGATCACGAATGATAAAACTTTTTTGAATATTATAGACAGAATCACCCACCTGCACTTTCACCTTTACGGTTTCTGTCACGTTGCGCTGTTTAAAAAATACCTTTACTGATGCCAGTTCTGACTTACCGTTGGTTAATAAATCACTGACTGCATTACCAGAAAATTCCCAATTGTAACTAACGGTATAACCATATGGATTGTACACCAAAACCGAGAAGGTAACATCTTCGTAATACACCACAGAATCGGTATTGGTATAAATAGACGGAATGGTATCGTAGATCGTGATTTTTTTCGTTATCACATAATTATCGTTGGAGTCAGCCCGCAGGGTAATATCGTAAACTCCGGGTTTTTTATACGTGTAGGTAGGGTTCTTCAATGTTGAGGTTCCACCATCTCCATAGGTCCAGTTCCAGCTTTCACCTGTTTCAGTAAGGTTTGTAAATTTGACAACCTGACCGGCCCGCGGCATTTCAGGTGTAAAAGAAAAATCAGGCTCGATTGGAGTTGAACAGCTGAAAATCAACAAAGTAAAAGCAATAAAAAAAACTATACCAGGGAAAATTCGTTTCATAAGTAGTATTAAAATTATATCTGAAAATCAAGCTGCAAA
>JAVFAG010000006.1:4142-55733 GCA_034002585.1 Paludibacter sp. | reverse complement strand
GGAAGTCGGCCGACCTGAACAGTTTTCTGCAATGGTGGGATGAGCACGGAATTAATAAAACCATTCCGATGCCCGAAAACGACCAGGCGATGCGCATTATGACCATTCACAAATCGAAAGGGCTCGATTTTAAGGTTGTGGTGATGCCTTTCTGCGACTGGGACTTTGTTGGCAAACAAAAACCCCTTCTGTGGTGCACCACCGACAAGGAACCTTTTTCGCAACTTCCACTCTTGCCGGTGGAATTTAGTTCAAAACTGGGTCAATCGGTATTTGCGAATCAGTATTACAGCGAGTTGATGCATACGTATATCGACAACCTGAACGTGGCCTATGTGGCTTTTACACGTGCCCGAAACGAAATGCATTGCTTTTGCAAACAGCCCAGGCCTACCGCCAAAGGAATCATTACGGTCAACAGTTTATCGTCGCTGCTTTATACCCTGTTGAAAGAGACAGCTGATGGAGAAGGCACTTATGATGATGCAACTCAGACGTTCAGTGCTGGAGTGGAATGTGATTTTTCAACGAAGAAAGAGAACGGGAAGGTAACAGAACAAGCAACATCATCGAAAACCGGGCGAGCCATTACCAATCAACCGGATGCAAACAGCGCCGACGAAAGGTCTGCGAGCAAGGCCTACCCCGTCGAATTGCTGAACAACCGACTGCGCATCCGGCATCGCATCCATAATTTCAACCGCGAAGAAACCGAAATCACCGAAAATCCGATTGACTATGGCAACCTGATGCACGAAATTTTCAGTGAACTGCAGGCACCCGATGAGTACCAGTACCTGATCGACCGGCTTATTCAACAGGGACGGATTACTGCTCCCGAATCACGGATTATTGCAGGCGATTTAGAAGCATTCGGTCAGCTTCCGGAGGTGAAACTATGGTTCGATCCACAGGCGAAGGCACTCAACGAAACCACCATCATCACTCCAACCGGAGCCTTGTATCGCCCCGACCGCGTGGTGCTGAACGGCAACCATGCCACCGTGGTCGATTATAAATTCGGATCGGCTGAACATTCGCAGCATCTCCGACAGGTAGAGCACTATGCCACTCTGCTAAAGGAAATGGGATACAGTTGCTCGGGGTATTTATGTTATGTGAAATTAAAAAAAGTAGTTACTGTATGCTGAAAACACCTGAACGTGAGTTTCAGCATACACCATTAAATATTCCGGAATGAAAAAATTAGTAATTTTTGATTTAGATGGCACCCTGCTCGACACCATCGGCGATCTGGCAGCCGCCACCAATTATGCATTAAGTCAGTACAACTTTCCCCAACACGAAGAACAAGCTTATCGGTTTTTTGTGGGCAACGGTATCAACAAGTTGATTGAACGAGCCCTGCCCGCAGACCAACGTACGGCCGACATCATCTCGATGGTCAAGCATGAATTTATGAAATACTATCAGGTACATGGCGAAGAAGCCACCCGCCCCTATCCCGGAACGGTTGAGCTACTCAAAAGGCTTTCGGCAGAAGGCAAACAACTGGCCGTAGCCTCCAATAAGTTCCACGAAGGAACCGTAGCCCTGGTGAAGCACTACTTTCCTGAAACTTCTTTTGTGAGCGTGCTTGGACAGCGCGAAGGCATTCCGGTGAAGCCCTCGCCGGTGATAGTGGACGAAATCCGTGCAGCAGCAGGCGTTACCCGGGAAGAAACCCTTTATATTGGCGACTCAGGAGTAGATGCCGCCACCGCACTCAATGCCGGAGTCGACTTTATCGGCGTACTCTGGGGTTTTCGTCCGCAAAGTGAGATGGAAGCAGCTGGAGCGACGCGGTTTATAGCGAGTGCGGAAGAAGATATCTTTTAACGAATAATCTTTATTAGTTGAGTTTGGTACTTGGGAAGGTTGATTGCTGTGTTGCTTGTGCTTAGCTGGCTGTAGGTGAATTGTGCAAGCTTTTGGCCAAGAGCATTATAGATAACTATTGATGCGTGCTGGTTCAACAGATGCTCCCCGAAATGAGATTGGATGCGTGCTGCGATATCAATTGTTCCATCATTATAGATTTTCAAAACACTGCTTATGGGATTTGAGGTTGGCTGATACAGTGCAGGTACGGAAGTAATAAGCCGTTGATTTAGCTGAGCTTCGTACAATGATTCGGGCTGCAGAGGGCCTTTGCGGTTGGTGCCTTCAATATAGCCGGTTGGACCTGGAAAAGGCCCGTTGCCATCCACTTTTGCAGCACGCGTTCCTATTGCAAAATTCTGTCCTGTTGGAGGTTGTTGAACAATTAAATGTCCCTTTGTCGGACTTCCGGCTGTAAGGTCACAATTCCAGGCAACACCCGTTACCAACCCCCAACCATGACTGGTACCATAAGTGCCTCTGTTGTGAAATGCAAGGGTGGAAGTTACCGTTCCATTGTAGGCAATTTCCTTATAATTATCAAACAGATAGCCACTGCTCCACCGTCGGTGACCTTCGCTGGCTGCATAAGCCAAATCCGACTTACACCGCAGAAAAACATTCCCCGAAGCCGTAGAAGTTCCGTTGGAAATATATCCGTGTCGCGATTTGTGTGCATAGCAATTTTCAAACAGATTAAGCTGTGCAAATGAATGGGTGTTGAATGCATAGCGTTTCCCACCTTCTATAACCGAAATCGGATCAATCACACTGCAATCTTTGATGGTTGATCGGGTAGTTCGATTAATCAGAAAACCCATTCCGCCAAAATATTCGAGGGTGACATTATTTGCCCAGCCATTTTCAACCGAAACGAACTCAACGCCATTCATGGCATGGTTTTCATCCGAAATATAGGTACCATAGGGCGATGCTGTTGTTTTCACCGAACTGTTGTATTCCGTTCTCACCCGAAGATTTTCAATACCCACTTCCTTTACGATATTGGTATTCGACATTTTGTACACATAGGCCGGAGACAGTGATTTCCGGAAACCATAAAACAGCGGAGCATCGAGGGTAATTGTATGCGTGGCCCTATCGATGGCTTTAATATAGCGGTTGTAAGGGATAAAATGATTATCGCTCAGTGTCCACGGAGCATCACCTGAAGCACCAACTCCTCCTTCAATAGCATCGAGCCATGGCTGGGTCATGTCGTGACGAATCACCACCTGATCGCCAATACTGAGCGAATTGGCAGAGCTGATACGCACCCGGTTGGTTCCGGCCGGCAGATAATCGTCCTGAACCGGCAGGTTGGAAGTCAGTTTCGACGACCACTCGTTGGGAGAAGTACGATTCCCCAGGTAAATAACCGTACGTTGTGACGGGGTATTTCCGGTAGCAAAAATAATGGTGGAATTCGCTACGGAGTTTCCTTCCCCCTCTCCGCGCAACACAACACCTGCCTTATTGACATAAAGAATTCCGGAAACAGGATATAATCCGGCTTTCAGCAACAAAGCCCCCCGGATGCCATTCACCAGCGGAAGATTTCCCACCTCGTCGAGTGCTGCTTGTATATGTGCCGTATTATCACCTGCAATGGCGCTGATGGTTTTTACCACAGGCATATCAGGCAATGCCACACCACCTCCCCGATAGCCCGCCGCACTAAAATCAGGAATAGAATAACCCATATCATCGGGAGTATAGGTTAATTTACCGGTCTCATCCATCGACACCAACTCCGATTGCCAGGGCGAGCCATCGTCGGGCTGAACTGCTGACAAACTCACTTTATCAATACTGAAATGGTGTGGAGCTACAGTTGAATTGATTGAAAAATGCAGACAGTAATCGGTTGCGGTTATATCGGCAGGAACATCAAAAAAACATTCCCGCTTTACCCAGTTCGTACTTTGGAGTTTATTTCCCGAACTCTGGTAGTCGGAAGCCGGAAGATGCGGCTCTCCATCGACAGGCGCCCTGGGAGCCAGTCCGGTAGGCGACATCACCACCCAGCGCAATACTGCTGATCCACGGGTAAAGTACGTGAGTTTGTAACGCGTTCCGGGCTCCACCTTAAAATTGGGCGAATTAAACCGGCTATGACTCGAAGTTGAAGTATACTGAGCCTGTAGAGCTGTTGTCCCCGAAAAAGCACCGGATGTGATTTTTACAATCTGAGCATTGGTAAGCAAGGTGCTCGTACCCCAACCTTCAGGGAAAGTGCTGCCGCTGTCCCATGTTTCTAAATCGCCATTGACGAGCATGTTGGCGTTGGAAGCAAAAACGACAAAAAGGAAAAGAAGAATACTGCTAATTCTGTGCATGGATTTTTTTTAGCTAAAAAGAAGTGCGTATTTTATCACTTTTTGGCAATTCTGAATTTCAACTGCGCTTCGTACAGCGACTGCGGAAATAGTCCAGGAGTGTTCTGTCCTTCGATATATCCATCGGGGCCTTTAAACGGACCCTTACCATTTATTTCGGCTGCCTTGCATCCGATGGCAAAGTTTTGTCCGGTAGGAGGTTTTTGCACAATCAAGTGCCCTTTGTTGGGTGTATCTGCTGTTAAGTCACAATTCCAGGCCACAGCGGTTACCATGCTCCAGCCATGACTGGTACCGTACGAGCCCCGGTTGTAGAACGCCAGGGTGTGTTTGTAGGTGTTGTTATAGGAAACTTCCTGATAATTGTCGTATAAGAACCCACTGCTCCATTGTCGATGCCCTTCACTGGCCGCAAAAGCCGATTCGGATTTGCAATACAGGAAAACATTTCCCGATGAAGTAGTTGTACCGTTCGATACAAATCCATGGCGGGAATTGCGGGCATAACAATTTTTAAAAAGTATCAGTTGTGAATTAGCGGCTGTATTAAAACCATACCGGCGGCCTCCTTCAATTTTACTTACCGGATCGATGGCCGAGCAGTCGAGAACAGTACAGCGGCTCGTATTTGAGAATTGAAAGCTCGACAAACCAACGCCTTTCACCGTCACATCCTTCGCCCAACCGTTTTCAACCGAATTAAAGGCCAATCCATGCCAGGCATGATTTTCATCGGCGAAGTATTCTCCAATCACTTTGTAGTTAGCTTTCACTTCGGGGTTAAAATCACTCTCAATGCGCAGATTCTCAACACCAACTTCCCTTATAATATTGGAAGGATTCAATTTGTACACCTGAGCTTGCGAAATCTTTCGGGTAAATCCGTAAAACACCGGCGCATCCAGCACAATCGAGTTAGTTGCCTTGTCGACAACAGTGATATAGCGGTTGTACACAATATCGTACTTGCCAGAAGCCTCCCAGGGATTAGCCCCCGATTGTCCGACACCAAATTCAATGCTTTCAATCCAGGCCGGAGTGGCAGGATGTACGAGCACCACCTGATCGCCGGGAGCAAATCCATCCACCGTTTTCAGTTTCACGGTTTTAGCTCCTGCGGGCAGGTAATCGTCTGCAATATTAATTTTCGGACCAACCGCATTTCTCCAGCTATTGGGCGATTTGCGGTTACCCGCCACCACCAGCGTTCGTTGGTGGGGTGTGTTGTCGGTTCCGAAAATGATGGTTGAAGTAGCGGGCGAATCGCCCTGGCCTTCGCCCCGCAACACCACACCATCGTAGGGAATATCAATGGAACCTGAAATAGAATACTTTCCTGCCTTAAGCAACAAAGCTCCGCGGACACCATTTTTAAGCGGCATGGCTCCCACCTTGTCGATTGCATCCTGAATATGTTTTGTATTATCACCATCTACAGGCGAAATGCTATGCACCGTATTTACATCAGGAAGAGCAACTCCTCCACCGCGGTATCCGGCTGCACTGAAATCAGGAATTACATAGCCGTTTTCTTCAGGTTGATAACTGATGTTACCTTTGGCATCAACCTGTACCAGTTTCGATTGCCACTGTTGGGCGTTCATACTAATAACCATGAAAACAGCAACACTCAGCAGGACACTTAGGGGCTTGGACATCATATCAATCAATTATTTTAACTATCATTTCTTTAATATTCTCCTTTCGCTCATTGTACATTGAATTCACACCCACAAAGGTAATATGATAAACGCCTGTTTGACTATAGGGAAATTCATATTCTTCGAGTGGAGCATTGTCGAAACCTTTGATGGCAGTACCGATGTCGGGAAATGTTTTGGTCAAATCAATCTTTGTACTTACAGCCCAGTCGTCGTTATCGATAGTGCTCCCGTTGGATCCACCTCCGATTATGTAGTTGTTGGCCGCATTCCTGAGGTCCCAGCGACGGTTTGTTTTGTCGGTTGAGTTGCCGTTACTCATATATGGATCGGCAGCCGCTAGCATATCAAAAGCTGTAAAACCGATATTCCTAAAGGATCCCACTTCGATGTCGACCCCGTTATAATTATTTACTATACTCAAATTCTCGAGTCTCCAGGTCGATTCTCCTCCGTTGGGATGTACCACGCGAAACGCCAGGTAAAGAGGTTTACCTTTAAAGTCACTTAAATCAATTTTGGGAGATGATTTTGCATTTTCGGGAGCATTCTTGGTAATCGGCAAATTACACTGAGAAGTAATCTCCTGCCAGTAGTCCATATTGGCAATATTCGTCCTATCGGCGGCCTCATCGCGGGTTACTCCCGGAAAGGTAGACGACACATACACCTTCAGTCCGGTAAACTGTGTGCCAAAAGTAAGGGTAGTACGGAAACTGAACGAGGGGATTCCATCAATTTCAGTGCGGTCCCTGTAACGGAAGTCATTCCCTGTCTGTCCGGAATAGAACACCAGCATATCGGGATTCCCAGTGATTAAGAACTTTAGATTTTCTGTTTTTTTGCACACGAGGGTATCGCCCAGCTGCTCAATGATTTGTCCATCGGCCAACTGCACCCCGAAATCGGGGTCACTCACCGTTATTTCTTCGCATCCTGTGTAGAGTACAATTGCAAGAATTGCAAGAAGAATAGTTATAATATTTCGTTTCATACCAATTCGTTGTTTAATGGTTACCACAATGGATTTTGAGTCATTTTGTTGTTGAGTTTTAACTCCGCCTGGGGAATGGGGAACAGCAAATCTCGTGTTGTCATTTTAGCTGCAACCTCCACCATCATCGCTCTTCTCGAAGTAGCCCGGCTGTCGTTCATGGCCTGGTTGGCAGCCTGTTGCATTTCGCTCAGGAAAGTTCCCCAGCGCACCAGGTCCATTTTTCGTACTCCTTCGAAACAAAGTTCACGGGCACGTTCGTCTCTGACTTCCTGACGAAAATCATCCTTACTGATGAAATCATTACCATTATCAGCAGTAAAGGTGATAACTCCTGCACGTTGACGCACCTCATTCAGGGCATCGTGGGCAAGAGCAGTCGGGCCATTCAGTTCATTTTCAGCCTCGGCAATCAGGAGCAATACATCGGCATAACGAATTATAGACATATTGGTGGAAGTGTAATTCTTGTGTTTGGGCATCACCTTTTCGTCTTCGCGACGCCATTTACCGGCAGTGCGTTCGCCAACATTGTTAATTGTAGTTTTCGCACCCGAAGAACTGATATGATAATCAGCAATATTCCGCGACTTGCGCGAGTCGTTAGCATCTTTATCGTATAAATCGGTTAATTTCAGGCGAACACAGAAAAATCCATAACCGTATCCATACTCAGTTTCATTGGCCGACTGGATTCCAATCCGGGTGCCTATTGAGCTATAATACGCCCCTTTCCCGGGATCGAGAATACCATTGCCGTAAAATTCGGCTTCCCAGATGGATTCGCGGAATGTGGCATCGTACACATCGGCTGACTGATCGATAAATAACTGGCGATATACAGGATGAAGTTTATGAATATCGGTATTTTTAACTGCCAAAGCATAATCAAGTGCTTTCTGGTACATGGGTGCACCCCAGTTCAGTGGTTCACCGGCTGCCTTTATACAAACCCTGGCCAGAATCGCCTGTGCTGCTGTTTGGGTTATCCGTGATGCATTTTGATGATCAGTTGCTTTTGTAAGACTACCGCTGGCAACAACTTCTTCCATTTCGCGAATGACAACCCGCATTACACTATCAGTAGGAGTACGGGGAATATTTACTTCACTAACATCTGCGAGCGATTTCATTCTCAAAGGGATGTCGCCCCAGTAAGTATTCAGCAGAAAATGATAGTGTGCCCTGAGGAAACGTGCTTCCTGGCGATAAGTTTCACGCAATACACTATCCATATCTGCACCGTCGATGTTTTCGAGCAACATATTCGTGCGTTCAATGCCAAGATAAAGGATATCCCACATTTTTTTAACAACATCATTGGAAGAAGTATAATTCCAACCATAAATTCTGTTAATCATACTTGCAGGTGTCGATTTCCAGTTGAAGTACGACAAATCGTCGACTACTGCTTCGAAAGTTAGCATACACCCATAGGTACTCTGATTGGCGAGTGGTGCATAACTGGATGCCAGTGCACTCAACACCTGACTCTCATTTTTGTAAAAGTTGGTAACAGTATTAAAGTCCTGTGGAACTGTGTTAAGGATGTCGTCGCAGGAAGAGAATCCGAATACCAACAGACCAACGATAACTAAATATATTTTTTTGATTGTTTTCATTTTTGAAGTGTTTTAATCGTTATTTCAGGATAAGATTAACTCCCAGTGAAATGGTTCTGGCCCGTGGATAGGCAGAAAAGTCGAATCCCTGAGAAAGTGCTGAATGACGTACCGAAACCTCCGGGTCCATACCCGAATAGTTGGTCAGTGTGAGCAGGTTTTGTGCTGTTGCATAAACTCTTAATTTCGACAAGTAGAGCTTATCAGCTATGTTCTTGGGAAGATTATAGCCCAGGGTGATATTCTGCAACCGCAGAAAGGATCCATCTTCCACAGCATAAGTAGAATACACATTTGTACCTACAGCATTAACTCTTGGAATATCGCTCGTGGGATTTTCTTCCGAAAAGCGGTTGGCGAAATCTGCAAACATATTCGAGGTATGTCGGCGTGCAATCATAAACATGTATTTATTTGCATTGATTATATCATTGCCATAACTCCATTGCCAGAAGAAACTGAAATCAAAATTATAAATCTTGAAACTATTGTTGATACCACCGGTGTGAAGAGGAGTACCACGACCTATCACCGTACGGTCGAAATCGTTGATAACACCATCGCCGTTGATATCGCGGTATTTCATATCTCCCGGCTGTATAGTGGAGGCATCGCCCATATACGGGATATTGGGCTTAAGGGTATAAAGACTACCTGTTTTCTCAAAATCCTCGTATTTATAGGTTCCTTCGTAGATGTAACCATAAATCTGACTCAGGGGTTCGTTCAATCTCGAAATGTAAGCCGGAATAGCCGACCATGTATTATCCAACGAAGATACAGAGGTATTCAAACTATTCTGATTCTCGGCCAGTGCCAGCACTTTGGTTTTATTCCAGGAGATATTGAAATCGGTTGTCCAGGTGAAATTTTTATTTTCAATATTGCGGGATGTTAATGTAAGCTCCAGCCCTCTGTTCGATATTTTTCCAATATTTTTAAATACCGATGGATAACCTGACGAACCGGGCATTTCAGCATTCAGCAACAAATCATTCGTTGATTTGAAATAGTAATCGGCCACCAACGTAAGCATTCCATCAAAGAAACCCAAATCAAGTCCGATATTGGACTGAGAGGTTTCTTCCCATTTCAGTTTGTTGTTTCCTAAGGTAGCGATGGCCGCACCTTTGATTTCATTATTTCCAAAATAGTATTTAAAGCTTGGATGTGAAGTAATCTGGAAATAGGACGCAAAATCGGTCACCCTGTTATTACCTGTTACCCCCCAGCTGGCGCGAATTTTTCCATCCTGCATGAACGTAAGATCGCTCATAAACGACTCTTTCGTAAATCGCCACATCAATGATGCAGAAGGGAACACACCCCAGCGATTATCTAAAGGAAACTTCGATGAACCATCGGCTCTTAAAGAGGCAGTTACGTAATATTTCCAGTCGTAGTTGTAATTAACGCGTCCCAGGTACGACATCAATCCCCAGGTAGAACGCACCGACGACATAGTATTGAAGACACCTTCATCCAGGCCGCTCATGCCCAGAAATTCGTTGGGAACAAACTGCATCGAGATATAATTCCGGTTGTATTCACCCTGTTGCATGGTAAAACCTGCAAGAGCATCGACAGTATGTTTTCTTCCAAATTTATTTTTGTACGAAAGGATGTTTTCATTCGACCAGGAAGAGTTATCGGTGTACGAAAGACTACCATTCACCCCTATTCTGCTGGAACGGGGATTTCCGGACCTGGTTTTGGAATTATTAAACTGGTCTTCGCGCTGCCCTTTAGCTACATATCCAATGGTAGATCTCAGTTTCATTTGCTTGTTGAAAATAATTTCAGCATAAGCATTGCTGATGAGGTCAGTGTTAAAGCGTTCACGCAACTCATTTTTAGCACCTATAATCGGGTTAATCCGGTAGTCGTTGTTATAATCCACTTCAGGGTCAAACATATCTTCCAACAAATCAAAATCGGCGCTACCGGTTACAGGTCGGTAGGCCCATACATTTTGCAGAAGATTATTGGTTGCACTAAACGAAGCGGTGGATGGAGATGATCCTACACGTTTGCTGCTGGAATAGCTGGCTGTGAAACCCATTTTCAACCAGCTTTTCACATCGTGGTCGATGGAGGTTCTGGCCTGTAAGCGCGAATAGGCTGAGTTTAGAATAATGCCGACCTGATCGACATACGACACCGAAGTGCTGTGCTTGGTTGCAGCTGTTCCACCCCGCAGGTTAAAGCGGTGACTTTGGGTAGGAGCCTGTACAAACACATAATTCTGAAAGTCGTTTCCGGTGCCCCGGTATTGTTCATAATCCACCACTCCTGTATCCTTGAAATACCTGGATATTATGGATGCTTCATTAAAAAACTCGCTTTGTAATTTTACAAATTCATACCCATCCATCAGTTGCATGGTTTTGGTCACATTTTGGATACCATAAAATCCATCGTAACTAATTACGGGCGCACCTTCTTTCCCCTTTTTTGTTGTGATGATGATTACTCCATTGGCTCCACGCGCTCCATAAATTGCAGTGGCGGAGGCATCCTTCAACACTTCAATACTTTCGATATCGCCCGGGTCCACAACGTTACTCAGCGACGATTCGATTGGAAAACCATCGATTACATACAAAGGAGAATTGTCTTGTGTAAGAGAGTTAGTACCACGGATTACAATTTCAGCGTCGGTACCCGGCTGACCTTCTTTCGAAAGCACCGATACCCCGGCCACACGACCGGCAAAAGCCTGGTCGAAACCGGTCACGGGAGCTTTCATCATTTCGGCCATATCGGTTTTTGCTACAGCACCGGTGAGGTCGCGTTTGGTGGTTGTTCCGTAGCCAACCACCACTACTTCATCGAGACCCTTAGCATCTTCTTTCATGATTATCAGGTGACGGGTGCGCGTACCCACTACAATTTCAACGTTCGCAAATCCAAGATAGGAAGCTACCAACACCGGATTACGTGTAGCGGCAGGTACATTGAGGGTGAAGGAACCATCCACTCCACTGATAGTTCCCACTTTGGTATCTTTAATAATCAGGTTTACGCCCGGCAGGGGCGCCCCTTGCTCATCGGAGACGATACCTGTCAGTTGCATTGCATTTTGAGCAAAGGCTGCGATTACCGAAAACTGAAAAAGAGCTAAAAGTAGCCACTTCGCAGCAAATCGCTTGTTTTTAAATTGAGGGTGTGTTTTCATTAAAAATAGGTGTTTATTTTTTATTCATTTGTTTGTATCTGTGTAGTGCTTCGAGGTAATAATAATCGGCATAATTGAGGGGAACATCCACCTCCAGACCGCGGGGCATATTTCCCACCGATTTTTTCAGAATAAATCCACCGTTGGTTTGGTAGCGGGCAAAATACTTAGGCGATGAAAGGTTTTTCAGCATCGTTTCGGCTACTGTGTAGTATTTGGAATGCAGTTCGTCCGACAGGGTGCTGAGCTCCAGTAGTGCTGAAGCTACAATAGCAGCCGCCGAGACATCCCGCGATTGTAAGTTTCCATTAGCGTTTCGGAAATCCCAGTCGGGAACATACCCTTCTTCCCCTGCATTAAAATCCCAAACAGGAATTTTATCCTTTGGCAGGTTTTTGTGATTCAGAAAGAAATCGGCCAACTCAATGGCAGTCTGCAAATAACGCTGCTCGCCACTTTCGCGGTAACACATCGTAAATCCGTAAATCCCCCATGCCTGTCCGCGGGCCCATGTTGAATTACGTGAAAAACCCTGCCAGGTATCGCGGTCGGTCACCTCACCGGTTTCGAGGTCGTAATTTACTAAATGATAGGTGCTCTTATCCGGCCGGATGTGGTTCTTCAAGGTATTGTCGGCATGACGAATGGCAATATCGTAGTAGCGCTGGTCGCCGGTGAGTTGAGCCACCTTAAACAAAAGTTCCAGATTCATCAGGTTATCGATAATCACCGGGCATTCCCAGTCAACACCAGTACGCGACACACGTTTTTCCCACGATTGTATGGTACCTGCCTTTTCTCTGTATCTGGTAATTAATGCATTGGCCGAATTGATGATTACTTCGCGGTAGGCAGGGTCGTTGTTCAGGGCAAAACCCAGCCCGTAGCTCGACATAATCATAAATCCCACATCGTGGTGTTTGGTGAAATGTTGAATCGGAGCAAGGAGTTCAGTGAAATGTATCGCTTCCTTTTTCCAGTAATCATTGTTGGTGTGATAATGTAACAACCAAAGTACCCCCGGAAAAAATCCACTCGTCCAGTCTTCCACACGCACATATTCCACTCCGGTTTTCGACGAATAGGTGCGCGGAATCATTTTTCTCTCCGGACTTTGGTCAATAAGAAAGCGGGTTTGCTTTTCTGCTTTCTTCAGATAAGTTGAATACCACTGCCCGTTTGCAGGTGCCAGTAAGGCAACAAACAAAGTCAGCACAACTGATTTTCTTAATAGGGTGTCTTTCATACAAAAATTCTGATAGTTTATCGATACAAAGATAGATGGAGATGAAAGCTCAGAATTGATATTTTTGTACACTCCTTTTGCTGTTTTTAGTTATTTGAAGGTGTTTTTGTCGATTATCGTGGGCGTCAGTAATCAATCTGAAAAGGAATCTCAGTTTTTCTTGTTTTCCTTCTTGAAATGAAGCGGTGCAACACCAAACGATTCCTTGAAACATTTGTTGAAATAACGGGGAGAATTAAAACCAAGTTGGTAAGAAATATCGGCGATATTCATTTCGGGATTGTTCAGCAGATAATCGGCCGCCTTTTTGAGCCGCAGTTCCTGAATAATCGCATTGGGTGTAGTTCCTGCGATTTGTTTTATCTTACCAAAGAGCTTCGAACGGCTCACACCTAATTCGCGGGCCAGTACTTCCACGTCAAATTTTTCATCTTCCAGGTGCTCCTGAACGATGGCCGTAACTTTGTTGATGAATTCCTTTTCGTATTCGTTGGTAACTGCTATTTCGGTGTCGAACTTTCTGTTTTGCTCAAACTTTTTCTGAATCAGTCGGCGCGAATTAATCAGGTTATTGCTAACAACTATCAGCTTTTTAAATTCAAATGGCTTGGTAAGGTAGCTATCAGCACCCAGCCGGAATCCCTCTATTTCGTACTCCGGACTTTGCCGTGCCGTAAGCAACACCACGGGAATATGGCATAAGTCGTAGTTCTTCTTTATTCGGGCACACAAATCCACTCCCGACATGCGGGGCATCATCACATCGGTTATTACTAAATGAGGGAGAAATGTTCGAACTTTTTCCCAGCCATCAATGCCATCAACTGCCGTTTCGATGGTATAAACGGACGAAAGGGTTGAAGCCAGCAATTCGCGTAATTCATCGTGGTCTTCCACAATCAATACTTTCGGACGGTCAGCTCCATCTGTTTCTTCTGTAAATTCCGAGCCTAATTCCGACAGTTCTTCCTCGTTGGGTAACTGGTATTGCGCTTTAATGGAATCCATCGCGACTTGCTTCTGTTCAGGAGGTATATGATCTGTTCCTTTTGGAAGCCGGACGATGAATTTGCTGCCTTTGCCAACTTCACTTTCAACCCAAATACGGCCCCTGTGTTCTTCAACAAGACCCTTACTAAGTGCCAGACCGATGCCTGTTCCACCACTTCCCTCGCTGTTATCTGCCTGATAAAAACGATTGAATATTTTATCTTTTTCTGAAGCGGGTATGCCGATACCGGTATCTTCAAATGTAATGAGTACATCGTCGGCATCCTCATCTACATTGATGGATACACTTCCACCTTCGGGCGTAAATTTGAAAGCATTGATTGTAAGGTTGTTGACTACTTTAATCAGTTGCTCACTATCCACCCAAACCATCAGTTTCTCCACCGGACTGATAAAACTAAACTCAATATTCCTTGTTTCTGCGAGTCCTTTAAACAAATTGAAGTGTTCGCGAAGCATCGCCACCAAATCCGTCTCGGCAAACTTCAGTTTCAACTCACCCCTTTCCTGTTTTCTAAAATCCATCAGTTCGGTTATCAAGTGCTTCAAACTCAACAGGTGACGATGGATATTCAGTATTTTGTTTCGAATCTTACTGCTCAGATGCGGCGAATTCAACAGAGTTTCGGTTTGTGCCAGTACCAGTGTTACTGGTGTCCGTATTTCGTGTGATACATTGATAAAAAACCTGATTTTAGACTGATTCATGTCCTCAATCTGTTGCTTTTCGCGCTCCTGATAGGCCAGCGAAGCATTGAGCCTTACACGTGTGTGGTATTCGCGTACCAGGTAATAAATAATAATGGATACGATAATCATATAAAACAGATAGGCCCAAATAGTGGCATAGTAAGGCGATTTAACCCTGATTTTCAGCGAACGTACATTTTCCTTGTCATCTTTGGAGCGAATTTCGAACAGATAACGCCCCGGCGATAAACTGGTATAGGTAATCGTATGACCCAGACTTACGTCGTTCCAGTTTTTATCATACCCTTTCAGGCGGTATTCAATGCGGTCGTCGTTGGTTTTAAAATAATTATCGGTCGAAAACATCAGGGTAACGAAATTCTGCTTTGGTTTCAGCGCTATTTCAGAGGTAAACGGGAGAGCCTGATTCAGAATATTACTTGCATCGCCCGGATGTACTTCTTTATTATTGACGATAAGTGAGGTGAGCTGAATTTGATCGGGACGGTTTTCTGCAATCAAATCTTTTTCCTGATAGATGACCATGGTTGGAATTCCACCTATATATATTTCGCCGGAATTGGAAACATACAAACCTCTTTTAATAAGCGCCTTGAGCGGAAAACCATTGCTGTACTGCTGTTTAGATAAGTTTTTTTCAATTGGGTTGAAAATGTAGAGCGCCTGCACAGTAGTAATCAGCATATTTTTCTGCTTTGTTTCGGCGATAGCCATAATACTTTTATCTTTCAGCTCTGAAAAATGATCCTCGTAATCAAATGATTTATTATCTTCATTCAATAACAGCAACCCGTAGCCATTGGTTCCCAACCATATTTGTCCTTGTTTATCTTCATAAAAGATATTCGAAATCATACTGGTCTCCGACTGAAAATGGTTGATGTTGTATGAGTAATAGGTAAGTTCTGAAGTCTCAGTAGAATAAGAAACCGGAAAGTTATTGATAGCGAACCACAAGCGGCCTTTTGAATCGACCAGCAGGTCATTGGAAGTAGCATTAAACTGGCTGGTCAAACGATAAACAAAAGATGATCGGGTAGTTGCTTTGTTGTATGCGATTACGCCAAGATTGGTACCGAGATATACGATCTTATCGGTAACCGCTATGGAAAACAGTGCATTAGGACGTGTACCTTCCGGATTGATAAAATATTTACTTATAGCCCCAGTTGCAGAGTTAACACTTTGCAGGTCTGCCGTTTGGTCGGCTGCAATCCAAACGATATTATCATTGGTATCGGGAATAATTTTCTTGATATAATTGGAGCTCAGCCCCGAATTGGAAACGTTATAATAATCTAAACCCTGCTTATCAGGAGTATAACGATACAATCCACCCCCTTCTGTTCCAACCCAAATGGTTCCGTAACGATCCTCAGCAAATGTGCCTACTGCAGGATATGTAGGTTTGTTATCATCCTCTGAAACAATATAATTGTAGTTTTGATTCGAGGGATTGAAGTAGCTAACCCCTCCAAAATAGGTGCCCACCCAAATAGTGCCCCGGTTGTCGGTATAAAGACTCAGGATAGAAGAACTGGTCAGCGAATTGGCAAAGTTCGAGCTTTTAAACCGGCTGATTTTATTTGTTCCATATTCAATGCAGGTGAGTCCATTATTGGTGCCCAGCCAGATATTTCCTTTATCATCCTGTGTTATGGCCCGGTTAAACCCACTTGAAATGGTGGACTCATCGGCGGGATTGTGCCTTAAATGGCTGATTATACTGAGATTGGCAGGATTAATCTTAAACACTCCATCACTTTGAGTAGTAAACCAGATAGCACCCTCCCGGTCTTCGAAAACATTTCTCCCGAAGGTATCTCCAAAGAGTCGTGCCACTTTTCGTTCCTTAAGCGATAAGCGAAGTAATCCATGGTCCTGAGTTGCAATCCATAAAAACCCTTTACGGTCATCATGCATACTGACAATTCGGAGGGCTTCCCAGGGCAAGGTATAACCGGCTGAAAAGGTTCTGCTTTTGGTATCGTAGCGTTGAATGGTATTTTGAAAGCCTACCCACAAAAAACCATTACTATTTTTAATGGCACTCACATTTTTTTCAATAATCATCCGCATCTTTTCGGTACGCAAATCCAACTCGATTACACCAAACGAAGAGCGCAGATAAATATGACCATTTTTGTCGCCTGATATTTCGTAAATCCGGTGGGTATTTATCGTGATTCCGTTTTCAGTCTGCTGCCGAAACTCGCGCAGAGTATTACCATCGTAGCAGTTTAAGCCATCGTGGGTAGCAAACCACAGACGGTTGGTTTCATCCTGATATATGCTGCGAACAGTAGGGTCCGACAAACCATGTTCAACTCCGATATAATCGAAACGATACTGTTTTGACACCGCGGAAACGGATATCAACAGTATGATTACGATTAACTGAAGTTGTTTGACCATGAGGTGAAGAATATATTAAAACCCAAAAATAGCACAAATCATCAATGTACCATCACTTTCTGTCGGTAAGTACCGTTTGGCCCACTGAAAACAAACCCGTAAATTCCTTCCTGCAGCGTTAGCTCGCGGACTTCTCCGGCCGTTAAACCGCTGTTTATCATCAATTTACCGGTCACATCATAGATTTTCAGATTTGATTCATTGGTGATCTCATCAACGATTACTTTTTTTTTATCAGTACGTATGCGGGCAGGTGCTTTAGTATCTTCAGTAACTAAAACAGATGTTGGGCTGTATACGAGATTAACCACTTTTTCAGCATAGCGTTTTCCCAGTTCGATATTGCTGGCCCGGTCGAAATGCGGATCGGTGGCATCAATCAGCGGAGTTAATCCTTCTGCCGATATATAATCGGAATAAGGAAGAAAATTGGATATTGTGCGAATCATCGTGTTAAAGGCATTCGATCCGGTTCCTCCTCCGCGCCAATAGGCCAGTTCGCCGGCTATGACCGGCAGATTGTGTTCATTAAGATCAGCTCTGAAATTGTCGACCATCGCTTTTAACTGATTCGGATAAGCGGCAGCAGCCGATGAACTGCTATTGCTTTCGCCCTGGTGCCAGAGTATGGCTTTTATCTTTCCCCATTTTTGAGCCTCTTTAGCCCGCAGCAACGACTTTTCGTAGAGTCCGTCGATACTGCCTTTGGTCCATTGCGCCATCGACGAACCTCCCTGCGCATTTACAATCAACCCTATTGGGTTCGTCGTTTTTCCCTGCATGTTCAGCGCAAAGCCATAGGCCGGACTAATTCGTTGCATACTGAGTTCTTTGCGAATATTGGAGTATTTATTCACCGGACTCGAAGCAATTTCCCAATTGAAACCCGGTGTAAGTAAATAAGTGTTATTTATCGGATTTAAATCGCCCAGCGCCTCGTTGATATAGCCGCGCCCTGCCATATTCGATTGGCCAATACACAGAAACAAATCCATCTCCGGAAGGATTTTGAATACCAGCTCATAATCGGCAGTGGCTGTTTCGTCACTTGAAGTTACACGTACCCTGGCAGTACGTTCGGCAGCACTTCCGGTTAGACTGGCAGCCGAAAGAATGCTGATGGTTTGATCCGGATTTTCAGCATCAACAGTAATTAGGGGCGACTGCTGCGGATTTTGTGTGTAAGGTAACGCATGGGCATACGTTCTTTTTTCTTTATCGAAGAAATCTAAGAGCTGGCCTTCGATATGAATCTTATTAACCTTCGTGCTGTTATTAACCGCATTTTTCTCGAAAACAACTTTGTAAACGAGGGTTTGATTGGCACCGGAAACCACTACGGAAGTGGTGCGTTCGGCCAGTGTTCCCGTAAGCGATGTTGCGGGCTGAATAGCAACCTGAGCGGTGCTGTTGGCCGCTGTGGCGGTCACCACCGGTAGTTGCGTTTGTTTTGCCGAAAGTTTTACGGTATACCCGTAAACCGTGGGTTGAAATCCGCTAATCAACTGTCCGTCGATGCGTAACTCACTCAGCAGTAATTCGGCATTACTATTCTCTGTGACTTCGAGCATAGGTGCATTGCCACCGGGATGTTCTTTGGACTGAAATGAAGCAATCACATTTAAGGTTCCGTTCGCCTTTTTAAGGGTGACGTTATCGCACACCATAAGGCAAATCACCTTAGTGCCGGCACTCACTTTGGTTTTAATATAACTGGTAATATCCCACTCGTACCATTTCTCGGTAGTCATATCCACCGTTATGGAAGTAATCAGGGATTTATTCCCGGTTGCTGCTATGGTCGTGTAGTTCAGATTATCCTCATCCCAAACGGTACCACTCATATCAAACAAATTGAGGGTGTGTTGATTACCATTATCGTCGGAACCGAATAGTTTTAACACCACACGTTCGATCATTGCAGGATCGGAGGATAGCGATGACAGGTCGAACTTCAGATAGGTTTCGAAAGCCCAGGCACGGTTGCCATTGTAGTAGCTTTTCAGAAAGGTCATATCGTCGAGACCTCTGATGATACCAGCCTCGGCACCTCCACGACCATACACATAAGAATCGTCGGTGGGACGGATTTGTTTAGTAGATGCTGCCGACATTGCGGAAGTTTTTTGGAAAAAGTTTCCACCTGCCATTACAGGCAGATGGAAACAACTAAACAATAAAATCAACACCTTTACTAAAAAAACTTTTTTCGCTGACATGAAATCTTACCTATATTACAAAACTATTTTAACTGACAAATTTCCGGATCTTACAATATATACTCCTTTTTCGAGGGTAACCGAAGATCTTTCAGAACTCATGGCTTCCACCACTTTCACGCCATTAATGGTGTACACCTCATAGCGTACCGGTTGCGGAGAGTTAATAATCAACTGATTTCCGGCGGCATAAACATGAATATCGGTCATTGCAATGTTGTCGGTAGCGGTTGCGCCAAAGGGCCTAATCTCCACATCGTCGATGTGAACAGTGCCTGAGGTTGTAATTGATTTCTCGAACATGAAACGTATTTTCAGGCCCGGGCTGTTATCGTTGATAGTTAATATCACCTCTTTCCAGCTCAACCAGTCGGAAGTATTCGGCACAAGCCTGTGAATTTCCGTCCATTCGGGATTTTCATCGTCACTTTTTTGAACCACCACTGGGGTTTGGTCGTCGACGATATTAAAATTCTTAACAAAAAAACTCAAGGTGGAAGCTCCATTTTCGAGTACCGGAGTGGTGATAAAAAATCCAGTTTCGGAAGTTGCATTACAGCGAAGGGAAGTGTTACCAAAGGTAGGAAACTTATTGTTATTCGTTCCTGTTGAAGAATTACGGGTATATACACCGGCCATTTCGCCCCATTCTACCGGAGTATTATTGCGTATATCCCATGGAATTCCACTTATAAAACCAGGATTTTTACGGAATTCAACAGTGTAAACCGTTACCTTACTGTCGTTGGTAGTAACTATAATTGTCGCTTTGCGATCGGCCAATGCACCGGTGAGCGAACTTGCCTGAGTAATCGACACCTGAGAACCGGCACGAGCGGGAGTAGCCTCCACCACAGGGACATCAAGATACGATGTATTGAACACATAATTAAGAATCTCAGGTGAGAAACCGTTCAGGGCAAAACTCGGAGTACCTTGTGTTGCAGTATAGTTCAATGGAATAATATTGATACTATTTAAACCCTCATCGCTTAGTTTCTGGAGAACAATATCGTCCACAACAAAATCAACTGTTGGGCGCGGAGCAGTACCGGTACTTATACTCCAACTGAGGTGCAAGCGGTAATCTTCGCCTAAAGTAGCGGTGGTTGGCACATTGATATCGGCTGTCACTTTGGTCCAGCTTGATAAGTTGGCTGTTCCAGAGACAAAACCTGTAATTGTTGTAAAATGGTTAGTAGCCGATTGAGTATTTGTAGACGGGGCTCCGGTACCCTTTACAAGAACCACAGCTCTCAAACCCACATTCCCTTTTACCCAAAATGAAACACGATATACCCCTGATTCGGCAATACCAATATTGGTGCTACTGAAACGACGGGCATTGACAGTCGCACCATCTGCATCAACAAGGCGTAAAACTTTCCCCCGTTCAACATCGTTTTCCTGCAAATAATTCACACCCAGGGCACCAGCGCCGCGTAACCAGTTATCCGGCATGGCCAGTGAGTCGGCTCCGGCTATATTTTTGTGAATGTAGGTCCAGTTTTCAAAATTACCATTTGAAACAATGTTTTGTGCTGCGACTGCTAAAGCCAGAGTGCACAGGGCTATTGTCAGTATAAAAAACTTCTTCATAATGCTTTCTGTTAAAATTCAATTATAAAACTACTCTAAGGGTTTGTGACTGAGTTTTTACGATGTAAATTCCTCTTGACAAACTGATGGAATGACCTTGTGAAGCAATTCCTTCGGCCACTTTTGAGCCATTGATGGCAAAAACACTAAAGGAAATAACTTCGGGAGAGGTGAAGATAATCCTGCCGTTTTGACCTACCAGTACCGGAGAAGAAAGCTCACGGGTGTTGACATTCGAAATTGGGCTATAAGGTTGAATAACCACATCATCGAGATACACTTTGCCTGATGTTTCGATGGTTTTCTCAAATTCAAAGCGGATTTTCAGACCATTAGCATTATCATTGATATTCATAGTTACTTCTTTCCATACATTATTGTAATCGGATGTGTTTGGCTGAACTCTTCCTATTTCGGTCCAATCAGGAGCTGCTGTAGTCGATTTTTTCACCACCACCTGGGTGTTATCACCGGCAATATCCATATTTTTCAGGTAGAAACTTAATGTAGAAGCACCATTCATAAGTTCAGGAGTAGTCAGATGAAAACCACTTGCCGACGCGCTGTTACAACGGGCTGATGTATTTCCGAAGGCATATATTGCACCTGCCGACTGATTGTCGCGGGTGTACATACCGGCTGTAGTTTCCCATTCCACAAAGTTATCGGTACGTAAATTCCACGAAATACCACTTATAAAACCTGGATGTTTAACTAATTCCACGGTATAGGTTTTTACCTGCGAATCTGTAGTGGTCACGGTTATGGTGGCAGTACGCTCAACCTGTGTGCCGGTAAGTGAGGTTGCCTGAACCAGTTGAACATTGGCAGTAGCATCCACAGCAGTAGCACTTATCACAGGAACATCTTTATAAGAAGAAGTAAAGGTGTAATTCAGCGTTTCCTGGTTGAAAGCGGGGATGGTCATATCGGGTGTTCCGGTTCCGGGGGTATAACCCGCAGGTGTAATTTCAATTTTTTGAAGTTTATCACTGGTTACTGGTGTTTCTACATACTTAACCAGGGAAATATCATCGATCAGAAAATCGCATAACAAAGAAGTAGTACTATGACTCCAGCTAATATGAAGTCGGTAATCGTCGCCAAAGGTTGCAGTTGAAGGAACTGCGATGTCGGTTTGAACGGTAGTCCAGTCGCTAACTACAGTGGGCGAAGGATAACCGGCAACGTTGGTAAAATGATTGGTAGCAGTTTGAGAAGATGAGCTGGGAGAAGCTGTACCTTTTACCAAAGCAATAAAACGTAATCCCACATCTCCTTTTACCTTAAAAGTAACCCTGTAGGTGCCTTCCGTTAAAACACTGAAATTTGCTGTTGTGTTAAAACGTTTAGCTCCGGCTGGTGCAATATTATCTTTCAATCTGAGCACATTTCCCTGTACAGCATCGGTTGCGTATAAGTAATGTGTTCCAACTGTACCTGCACCTCTTGCCCAACTGTCGGGCATGTTTGTGAGAGGCTCGTTTACGGTCCATGTTTCAAAGCCACTATTGGTGACCAGGTTCTGTGCATACATAGCTGTAGCAGCAAGGCAAAGCATACATGCTGAGAGTAAAAATTTTTTCATATGGTATCTAATTTAATTAATTTTTATCAGTTTCACATCGTCGATGTAGAAATCGCAGGCAGGAGCAGTTAACCGATGGTCGCTCCAGGAGATGTGCAGGCGGTAATCGGGGCCGAACGAAGCTGTTTCGGGAACAACAATCGTAGCCACCACTTCGGTCCATTCGGCAACTTCGGTATTTGCCGGATAAGTTTTACTAAATGAGTAAAAATGATTGGTAGGCGAAGCAGCGTTGGTTACGGGATTTTCACCTTTGCGGGCAAGAACCACGGCGCGTAATCCAACTTTGCCCTTTACTTTGAACGACACTTCATAAGATCCGGCAGCAGCAATATTGATGTCAGTAGTATTCTGAAATCTGCGTGCCTTGGGACCTTCGGGATTCATTTCTTTCAGGCGTACATAATTGCCTTGTTTTTTGTCTTTGGTGTACTCGAAAGTAGCTGATTCTTTGTTGAAACTGGTTTGCCAGGAAGCAGGATTAGCACCGGTACGTTTCCAGTTTTCAAAATCACCGTTTTCAATCAGGTTTTGTGCCTGAAGGGTGAAACAAGTACTTAAAATAAGAATTGCGAGCGTAAAACGTGTTTTCATCTGATTGGTTCTTTAAAATTATGAGACAAATGTAAAGCATCCTCTTTGCTTTAAACTGCCAAAATCGTTTCAACTTTTTGACATTTCTGTACTTTTGAAGGCTTTGTTTCAATTTTACTAATCAATTCCGTTAAACAGGATTAGCTTAAGCGGGTCGTTGTATCAACCTGCTTAAGCTAATGAAGTGTAGATAAATCCCTCCTGGCATGGAGGATATCATATTAAGCTAAATCCGTATTAATAACTGAGTTATTGAAGTGCTCAGGAGCTGTCGTTCTGGTTTCCCAGGGGCCAATAGGTGGTTCATCCTGTGCCGACTCCAATGCCAGTGAAATTTGGCTGTCGAGTTCAATTAATTCAATCTCCGGTGCAATATACCTTGTGCGTTCCATATCCTCTTATTTATTTAATGATTACTTTTCCTGTGATGTCATTTACTTTCACTACATACATACCCGACGAAAGGTTGTTATTAATAGTATGAGTGGTTGAGCTCGTCGTTCCATGGGTCACTTTCTGCCCCATGGCATTGAATACGATGTAGTTGCTGTTGTCCGGAGCATGAATTTCGATTTGGCCGGAGGCGTTGGTAACTACAAATACCTGCTTGTTGATATTCTTTTCAAGAGCTGTAGTAGTATCCGGTGCCCGGAAAATAAGGGTGAAGCGATTGGCATCGTTCACTTCGCTTGTTGTACTAAACACATAGCTGTCTCCGTTGGTCAGATCAAATTCATTCGCGTTATGATTATCCAGGAGGATAACATGTAAATCGGCGGTATTGACTTCTGTTGCCCTGATGTCAAAGCTGTTAGCTGTTTCTGTTACAAATCCAAGCGACAGTGCAGTTGCTTCTTCAATGCTGTTCAGCGCATTGATGGCCAATTTCTCAGTGCCTGCTGAAGTGTAAATCTGAGCCTGGTTCGAACCGCTGGTATTAAAATACTTTGGTGCATCGTAGCTGTCGAAGGTATTGCTTGCATTTTCAGAGGCATAAATCAGTGCTTCATCGACTGAGGCGCCATTGCTAACACTGAGGCGAACGAACGGCAAGGCGTTGCTGCTTCCCGGCGCTTTCAATCGGTTGCTTACTGATTCGCGCTGACGCATGGCGTTTTTGAAGGTGAGCGTACCGCCGTTACTTCTCACCCAGAATGCCTGCATGGGAGGAATCAGGTTGCTCACGGTTGAAGGTGTAGCCTGTCCATCGGCATTTACCGTGGCAAAGATATACACAGAGCCTTCGTAGCTCCATACTGCAGTGCCATCCACGATGCCTGTTGCTCCCACACCTCCGGTCGGACCGTCGCCTGATGCAGCAGAAGTACCTGCCTGGGTTGCCTTATAGAAGCGGATACCGTTGTACACCACATCATCTAAACTGTACGACGTATTAGGCGCCCAGGCACTTTTGCCGTTGTAATTAATTGTGCGATACCACATGGTCCCTGTTGGCATATTAGCCGCTGCGTTATCAGCAGCTACTGCCGACCAGCTCAGGTACGATGGATAAGGATTGCCCACTAAGTTGAAACCTTTGCCGCCACCGGAGTTGTTGGTGAGGGTTACAGGCACATCGCCCGAGTTGGTAGTTCCTGTAAATTCCACAGTTCCGGTTGAACCTTGTGTGCTGTTAGCCACCTGGATATACCCTTTACCGCGTGTCATGGTTCCGGATGCCACTTCCCATGTTCCGCTTGTTTCATCAAAATATTGTACCGATGCTCCTCTGTTCAGTACCGAAACATTGGCCGAATTAAGCGGCGCACTCATGTACCAGTTACGACCGGCAGTAACGTATTGTTTTACGGTAGCATTGAGGGTAGGTGTTTCGTAGTTGTCCAAAATAGTTGCAGTACCGTTGGCATCACTCTCGAGGGTTAATGCACCTGTAAGTCCGGCGTTTACGGTAAGTTTACCGCCTGAAGCTACTGTAACCGAATTAACTTCTGATGCTGCATCAATGGTAAGGTGTGCACCCGCAGCTACATTAATTGTGCTGGATGTGTTTTTGCTGGTCAAAGTTGAGATGGATGTAGTTCCCGTCACATTAAAGATGTTGGAAGTGCTGATGGGAGCGGAAGCATCTGACTCGACTGAGCTTGAGTAGGTAGTTGCATCTCCGATAGCAATCACTTTGTAAGTATAGCTTGTGTTGGGAGTCAGGTCGGTAATTTCGGTACTGGTTACGTCACCTACACGGGTAGACTTTACCTTACTGCCATCCTTATACACATTCACAACATAGCCCGTGGCATTTGCTTTCGACGACCAGTTGGCGGTAAAGCCAATATCAGAAGCACCGGAACCTGCAGAAACAGTAGTTACAGTAAGCGGTGTTAATACAGCTCCGTAAGTGTTTCCTGCAGCATAACCGTTGCTGCAAATGAGTTCGCTTATGTTGGTAAGCGTGAAATCACCGCTTGATGCATTGGTGTATAAGGGTGCTGTGGCAAGGGTGTTGGTTACAGTTCTGTTTGTTCCGTCAGTAACTGCTGTTGCAAAACCTGCAAGATAACATTCATCGATTACGAAACCATTGTCGCCGTTAAAACTCAATCCTCTTACTATATTTGTGAAAATGCTGTTTTTAACAGATACCAATCCTGACATCGCGTTATTGATACGGAAAATCTCGTTGGCTGAGCTTGTGTAAGTATCAAAAGTACAATGTTCTATTGTAACGGTAGTTCCAGCGGCAACATTAGGGCTAACAGACCTGTAGTACAAGAAACCACCCGAAGCACTTCCATCTGCCCCGATATTGCTAAACGTGCTGTTTTTTAATACCATAGCGCCGTAGGTTGCAGTTGCAGTATATAAGTTTAACACCCTACCCGAACAGTCTCTCATTGCACTGCCCTGAATATCCATCGACGAGCCTGCTGCATCTAAGCGAATTGTACCATTTGCAGCAGCATTTTTAAAATCGTGTATGTAGCAATTGCGAATTATTACCTTGGCATTGATTTTATTAGCTAAACCATAAACTAAGATATTTTGTATAGGTGTGCCCGTTGTATTGGCATTGATACCATCAAATTCAAGTCCCTCGAATGTTAATGTTACATCGTTGGCGTCTATTGCAAATATACTTGATGTAGCCGTGGTGCTGCTATTGTTGATAGATATCACCGGTTTATTAGCCAATCCGCTCAAAGCACGTATGGTAGCACTGCTTGTTAGTGTAATATTGTTGGCATCAGTCGATGTAAACTGATAAGCACCACCTGATGTTGTGAGTTCATAAATTTCGGAATGTCCAGCAATTAAATCTGCCTTCAAATCAGCCACTTCCGTATCGGCATATTGCGAAAGTACATAGTCCTTGTCGGCAGTGAGTGTTGTGACCGCAGATGAAGATGCTGACTCATCCGAATCGGTATAGCCACCGGTTCCTTTTGCTGTTACTCTATAGGTGTAGCTTGTGTTTGCTGATAGCCCTGTAATGGCCAGGCTTGTTGAAGCCGTATTTTGTGTTGAACCCACTTGTATTTCACCTTCAAATACCTTTACATCGTAACTGCTGGCATTTGCTACTGCATTCCAGTATGCCCTGAAGCCGGAATTTGCTACTGCATTGGGTTTTTTGAGTGTTGGAGTTGCAAGTTGCTCAGTTAATGTTGTTAACTCAGCAGAAGCATTTGAAGGGTCGGAATCGGAATGGCTCTCACCATCTCCTTTTGCAACAACCTTGTAAGTATAAGTTGTACCTGCTGATAATCCGGTAATTGATCCTGTATTGGTTGCTTGTCCACTAAAATTAGTCGTTTGTATTAAACTTGCGCCCTGATACACTTGTACATCGTAACTGCTTGCGTTGTCGACGGCTGTCCAGTTGGCAGTAAAGCCCGATGAGGTTATGGAAGAAGCTGTGCCAACAGTTGGAGTTGTAAGTTTATTTCCTGAAGGAGCATATTTAACAATGCTAACATCATCAATCAGAAAATCACAATACAAGGTAGTTGTACTATGACTCCAACTAATGTGAAATCTGTAATCGTCGCCAAATGTTGCAGACGATGGAACAATAATGTCAGTTTGAACAGTAGTCCAGTCACTCACTACGGTAGGCGAAGTATAACCGGTTATGTTCGTAAAATGATTTGTAGCTGACTGTGCTGATGAGCTGGGAGAAGTTGTCCCTTTAACAAGAGCGACAAAACGTAATCCGACATCTCCCTTTACTTTAAAAGTAACCCGATAGGTTCCTTCAGTTAGAATGCTGAAATTTGTCGTTGTATTAAAACGCTTGGCTCCGGCATTTCCAACATTATCTTTCAATCTGAGTACGTTATTCTGTACAGGGTCTGTTTCGTATAAATAATGTGTTCCAACTGTACCGGCTCCTCTTGCCCAACTCGCTGGCATATTTGTTAAAGGTTCATTAACTGTCCATGTTTCAAAACCACCATTGGTGATCAGTTCCTGTGCAAAAATCATTGTTGCCGAAAGGCAACAAAACATAAGTGAGAGTAAGATTTTTTTCATGACCATCGATTTTAATTTCTAATTTAATTTAACGATGGACAAATGTATGGTAAGCTATTGAGGATGAATGGTCAAAAAAGTATATACTTTTTGCTACAAAAGTTCAAATCATCTGAGAATCATTTTTGTAACATGAGATGATATTTTAAAGGGTGATTTTGGTTGAGATACGAGTCATTTTGAATTTATCCAAACAAAGACATCACCGCTACGCGGCTCAGGGATTCCGGGTAATTCATTGTTTCTACCAAGACATCACCGCTACGCGGCTCAAATAAACTTGAATCTTTTGTGCAAGTTACAAACAAATCGTCGCAATGCGGCTCGTGCGTATTGAGAATTTTATTTGTAGCAAACATTCCCCGTTTAGGTATTTGAGGGGCATAGCCCCGATATGTTTGTAGTAATGATGCCCGAACAATGACCCATGAGGGGCGTAGCCCCGATTTCTTAAAAACATTCATTATTGCAACCAAAACAATCACCACAACAAGACTCAATCTAAGACAATGGCTAAACCAGAGGCAGTTTCAAAGTTACTTCTGAAAATCATCAAAATTTAAGTTTATTTCGGGAACGATTATCAACCTAAAAAACATATCTTTGTAGGGCAATAATTTTTTGAAACTATGGATACAATAAGAGTAGAAATAAATATATCTTCCCCGATAGGAAGAAAGCTACTAAAGGAAATAGAAAAACATCCCAAGGTTGTGAAAGTTGAAAATAAGCTTCCTGAGTCAATTGCAGGTCAAAAAACCTATGCTGTAGATGAGGTTTTTGATGAATGCTATGATATTCTGAGTGAGCACTATAACTGTGATGTTAAAAAACTATGCTGTTATTGATGAAACAGTTTATATTTTGAGTGTTATTCCATCAGCAACAATAAAGGGGCTATCTTAATTTTAAAATTCTGCCAGTGTGGGTATTTGAGGAGCGTAGCCCCGATTTCTATGAAACCTTTCAATTATTGCTACAAAGAAATCTCATCCCGGAGTGTTACTCAGTATAACCTTTCGGGTACTGTTATTTACCTTTATAACATATATGCCGGCTGACAAATTATTCGCTATAATCTCACTTTGCGAAACCGTTTTCCCTGAATTTATTTTTTGCCCCACTGCATTACACACTGAATACGAACTTCCTGCAGGGGCATGAATTTCGATCTGGCCTGATGCGTTGGCAAATACCAACACTTGAGGGTTGTGAGCAGGTTCAACTGAAGTTGTGGCATCTTCCGATCGGAAAAGTAAAGTGAAGCGACTGGCATCGTTTACTGCGTCAGAACTGAATGTGTAGCTCTCTCCATAAGTTAAATCGAATTCGGCCAAGCTACGATTATCGCGGAGGATAAGTGCCAAACCGTTATTATTGAATTCGGTAGCTTTAATTTCGAAGCGGTTGGCTGTTTCGGTTACAAAACCCAGCGAAAGTGCAGCGCCTGCTTCAATGCGGTTCAAAGCATTGATGGCTAATTTTTCATTCTCGGATGTAGTGAAAATTTGTGCCTGGTTGGAGCCGCCGGTATTGAAATACTTAGGTGCGTCGTACAGGTCGAATGCATTGGAGGCCAACTCCGAGGCATAGATAACCACTTCATCTGCTGAAGCGCCATTGCTTACGTTAAGGCGCACAAAGGGAATGGCGTCGCCGCTGGCCCGAGCTTTCAGGCGGTTGCTTTCTGTCTCGTGCATTCGCATGTTGTTTTTGAAGGTGAGCGTGCCACCATTGCTTTTTACCCAGAATGCCTGCATGGGCGGAATAAGATTGCTAACGGTGGATGGACTGGCGATGCCGGCGGCGTTGACTGTTGCGAAGATGTAAACCGAACCTTCGTAAGTCCACACAACTGACCCGTCGGATATCGCTGTGCCCGTGCCGGTGGGTCCGCCCGAAGCTGCAGAGGTACCGCCAGTAGTGGCTTTGTAAAAACGGGTGCCGTTGTACAAAATGTCATCTGCACTATAAACAGTATTGGGTGACCAGGCGCTTTTTCCGTTGTAATTGATAGTGCGATACCACATAGTGCCCGTTGGCATATTGGCGGCAGCATTGTCGGCCACTACCGCCGACCAGCTTACATACGACGGATAAGGATTCCCCACTAAGTTGAACCCTTTTCCTCCGGCCGGACTGTTGGTCAAAGTTACAGGGACATCGCCCGAGTTGGTTGTGCCCGAAAACTCCACATTTCCGGTAGTGCCCTGTGTTGAATTGGCCACCTGGATATAGCCTTTTCCACGGGCTAAAGTACCTGTAGCTTCAAGCCACTGACCATTTGTTTCATTGTAATATTGTACCGAAGTTCCTCTGTTCAAAGCTGAGGCATCGGCTGCCTGAAGTGGTGTGCTCATGTACCAGTTACGGCCGGCAGTCAGATATTGTTTAACCCTGGCATTGATGGTAGGCGAAGTGTAGTTATCGATAATAGTTCCTGTGCCATCGGCATCACTTTCGAGAACAAGCGCATTGCTGGTACTCAGCGTAGTATTAATCGTAAGTTTAGCGCCACGCTGTACTGTCAGGCTCTTCACCGTTGTGCTTTGGTTAATCGTCATATGACTTCCTGTTTCTAAATACACATCACAATCCTGTCCATAGCTTATATCCGATGCACTGACATTGCCGGTATAATTGGCTAATACACATAACAGTGAAATATCATCGATAAGAAAGTCACATGTCGGTTTGCTGCTCAAAGAACTGCTCCAACTGATATGCAGGCGGTAATCGGTACCGAAAGTTGCGGTTGACGGGACGGTTATAGTGTAACTTAATGTTGTCCAGTCGTTTACAATAGTGCCGGATGGATAATCACTAATTAAAGTGAAATGGTTCGTTGCTGATTGTGTCAGGGTGCTTGGTGCAGCTGTGCCCTTTACCAGAATAACGCCACGTAGTCCCACATTTCCTTTCACTTTGAGACTTACACGGTAGACACCCTGAGTTGGAATGTTGATATTGGCCGTGGTGTTGAATCGCCGGGCTGAAACAGAACTACTGGTTGGATCAGTAAGTCTGAGTACTTTCCCCTGAACATCATCGGTTTGATAGTAATATTGCGTTCCCCATGCTCCGGCACCTATGCTCCAACTGTTGGGCATAGCCGTTGTATTCGTCCATGTTTCAAAATTTCCGTTCGCAGCTGAATTATTTGCTGAATAAGAAATCTCCGGTATTGAAACCAGATTTTCTAATCGTTCATTCAACTGAGCTGTAAAAAGACCTGGTATCGCAGCAATGGGATTGTTGCGCGATTGCACAACGCCCGAAGTGCGGGTAGCCCAGTATCCCACATTCGTTACGGTCGGAGCCGTGCACCCAATCGCCCAGTTGGTGTGATGCGATGGCGGCGACTGCGTGATAATTTTATTTGCATTACAGTTCCAGAACATGATTTGTGAACCTGCCCAGCCATGACCTTTACCCGAGGTTTGTCTGTCTTGCACATTCAACTCTCCGTTTCCGGTAATATTATCGAACAGGATGCCTGTGGCCCAGCGGTGGTGCGTACCCATATCGTTGCGTTGCAGAGTGGAGGTACTGTTGTAAAACACATTCGGGCCGGCTGCCTTTGCACCGGTGACATAATCGTGGCGTCCGTTGCGGGTGAAGCAATTCTGTACTAAATTGCGTTGTCCATCCACAATAAAAGAATACCGTCTGCCTCCATCGATGAGGGAAATGGGGTCGTACATGGCGCAATTATCCACCGTAATAAAAGAAGCCGAAGGTCCTATATTGACACAGGAATATCCGAAGTAGTATGCTGTAACGTTTTTCACCCAGCAATCCCGCGCAGCTACAATTCTGACTGCATTCCAGCCATGTTGCTCATCGTGTGCCACACCTGAGACTGAAGAAGCCCAGGATGTAGTATAGGTAGATGTCAATTTCAAATTTTCAATACCTATATTGTTGATACGCGTTGAACTAATTTTCGTCACATAACCATCGGCATATTGAGCATCGATGATGTCCACTACCGGCGCATCTAAGGTTAACTGATTTCCGTTAACACTCAAAATCCGCCGTTCGTAATTGATTTTGTATTCTGCGGCAGTCCAGTTAACAACATCAGGAAGTAAAGGAGTTGCCAGCTGGTCCATTCCCAGCATGGCAATCCAGGCAGCATTGGGTTCGCGACGCAGATACACCCAATCGCCGGCCACAAAAGAATGTCCCCTTTCGACGGTAATAGTTTTAGCTCCGACAGGCACAAAAGCATCGGTTATTTTCTTTAGGGTGGAGGTATTTTCGGTCACTGCACCTCCATTGATACGAATTAAATCATACTGCGTGGTACCCGTTGCTCTGAATTCGGTGGTAGTACCCTCGCCGCGCAATACAATTCCCGAGGTGGATATGCTCAGCTGGGCACTGATTTCATACAAACCGGCTGCAAAGAGAATAGCACCTCTGAAACCGTTTGATTGCAGGGGCATAGCTGCCACTTCGTCGATTGCCGCCTGCACATGACTATAGTTATCACCTGAAACAGCTGTCACTGTTTTCACCACAGCCACTTCAGGAATAGAAACCTCACTGTTTTTGTAGCCTACGCCACTGAAGTCAGGTATTACTGAGCCGACAGCATCGGGTGTGTATATGAGTTTGCCATCTGATCCAACAGTTACCAGTGTGGAAGTTTGAGCTTGAAATGATTGTAATATATATCCGGCGCATAAAAACATTAATAAATATTTTTTCATCTGTTTGTGATTTAAAAGTGTTGTTGAGCAATAATCAAAACAGGAAATAGTAATATCACTGCTATCAACAATAATTTATTCATACACTTTTTTTAGAAATCAAATTTCACAGCCATATTACTGATTAAGTTTAACAACCAAATTCCACGATTTTGTTGAATTTGAAAACCCTCCGGGGCCATCCATAGTGGCAAAAAACAAATGGGTCATTTTGCCATTCTCGAATAAAATAAACGGGCGTTCGAGTTGACCCTGAGAGCCCATGCTGCCATCGTCGAAACGAAGCGTACGCGAATAGGCTTTGGGCGATTGATCAATTTCCCAATGAATAGCATCCTTCGAATGCGCCAACACACCAGCTCCTTTTTCCCCTGTATATTGTGCCCGTTGGTCTTTAAATATCATGTGAAAGCCATTTTCGTCGTTCCATAAGAATGGATCCTCTGCCTCACCTTGCGTATCAACATTGAAAATGGGCTTGTCATTATTCAGCACTTTATATTCGCCAAGTATCGAGGGTGCATATGCAACACCCAACGACATGTGCGAGTGCTTAAATCCATCGTATGCCCTTCCCTTGAAAATCATGTAAACCGAACCGTCTTTCATTACAGTAGGGGCAGGATTTGAAGCAAGAAAACTGTAAAAAGTATTCGGCTTGGTATCGAGCATAGGCTTATCGAATCGCTTCCATGGGCCATACGGACTATCGGCCACTGCTATACCAATGCGTTTATTGGCACGTGCCACTATTGTCCATTTACTGACGAGTGTTAGCTCGTCATAACCCGGCTCCTCAAAAGGATGTGTCGAACCCATGTAAAACATATAGTATTTCCCCTTGTAGCGATGTACCGAAGGATTGTGCGTTGAGCGGCCATCCCAATATTGTGCACCACGGGGCGGCAAACTGATATCGCTGAATTTGTATGGCCCTTGCGGTTTTTCCGATACTGCATGTATCACTTCTGATGCCACCATCCAACCCGGATGAAATGGCAATGTTTTAGGAAAACGCGACACGTATATATGATAAAGATTATCGTCGTCCTTTACCACCGATCCACACCATGCCCAATAGCCTTCTTCAGCGTACGAAGGAGTTAAAAATGCATTTCCAAAGGCTACAGCGATTATGTTTGTTGGCTGTGGAGCTTGTATTGCTTTTTTTTGCCCGATAGTAACACATGTAGCAATGGCCAACAATACAAATAAAGTTACTGTTCTCATGTTATTTCTTCTTTTGGTTATACCTTAAAAAGTCTTAGGGAAAATAATAATCGGCATACGAAATCATTTGATATTCAACTTTTCAAGCGTGAATATTAAGATTATTGTGTACGCTGCAAAAATACGCCATCCTACACTAAGCGGGTATCAAAAAAGTTTTATTTTTTTGCCATTAAGATACAATTGCAAAGAAATCAGTTCGTAGAAGTGAATTTATCAGACAATCCTCTTTTGCCCTAAATGAGTTTGCGGGTTGTTCATACCACAGGTTTAAATCGCCATCGCCGCAGAAATCGCGAATAACCGTAGCGACACCCTGTGTCCAAATTTCTGGTATATTGGTTAAGGAATCGTTTACCTTCAGGATTTTAATTTTTGTTTTATATTGATAGCCGGTTAATCACGTAGATAATCTTCCCTATGAGATTATTCCGGGCATGAAAAATATCGAAAAAGACCTGACTTAGAGACCTGTTACCTTCACATCCTTAAACATAAACATATTATCGCTTAAACGAAGGGTCTTCCCGCTGTCGGTGGTAATATTTTTTACAATCACCTCTTTTGTCATAATGTAGGGATATTTTTCCACATAGTTTTCGTCCTTCTTTTTGGGATTAAAGTTGCCAAAAATTGCAGGGCCCTTGTAACTGTCAGGGGCATTCGCATCGTTTATCTTCAGATTTTCAATGGTAATTCGTTCGGGCATGTAGCACACATAGCCGAAATCATGCTGACCTTCGTTGGTGCCAATAATCAGATTAACAGCAGATAAACTGGTGGGAGTAAATTCGCAGTTGCGGATAATCAACTCGCCATTCCAGGTGCTTCCGTAATCGTTTCGTAAATTCACCATTCTGCCTGACTTAATTTTTGTGTTCTCAATCAGCAATAATCCTTCGCCGATAGCATTGATACCCATATGTCCCAGGCTGCTGTTTCGGATGGTAGCATTGGCAACACCCATGTGGGCATCGAAACGTGAGAAATGGCAATTATCGAACAGGATATTCTTGCAGAAATTGGAAGCGAAAAGACCCCAGTAAACCGGGTCGTTAATGTCGTTGGTTTGTTTGCAATTGATTACATTGATATTGAGAGCCCGGTTAACGGTCAGGTCGTAGGTGCCCATGCTTACCTCTACACCGACACTACCAATTTTCTTATAGGTTTTGCGTCCGGTGAAGGTGGTATTCTGAACCGTTACAAAAGCGCATTCCGATATAGCTATAAAGCCCATATAGGGAGCGCCTGTCTGCCCTTCGCGGGTCACAGTATGGAGCATGCCGTCGATGAGCACATTCGAACGTTTTACTGAAATACCACGTGAATAATAATTGGTTTTCTGCCCTTCGGCATTCGCAATGGTTTCAAAATGACCACCTTTGATAGTCAGCACCGTTTCGTCGACTGGCAACGCGGTGATGTTGCTTATCTCATCGAAATCCCAGATGATGGGAGTATTTTTATCCACATTGCCGTCCTTATCCACAATAAACACATCGGTTTGTGAAGCGCCACTATTTTGGTTGGCTCCATAGCGGATGTAGCGTTTCACCTTGTTGTTGGTCACAGAAATAACGTGAGTTCCTGCAAAAGTGGCGTCGATTTTCGCCTGATTGCGTTTCAGGGTTTTAACACCGGTAAGCTTCACTGACTTGAGTGTAGAATTTACCAGAAACACATGCTCGTTTACTTTTTCCACAAAGCGGTCGTCGATGATAAATTTAGAAGTGCCAAAATCGGTATTGGTACGAATTTCGGCCTTGCGGTTTTTACCTCCGATGTAATACACTGCACCAGCTTTGGTTTTCACCGGAAGATTTACAAAATTAGCGTACATGTGAGCTCCGGCAATACATTCGATATCGTCGGTAGAGCCATTGCCTAGTGCGCCAAAGGTTTCGTAATCAACGAAGCCGTTTTTCTGAAGTTTTTCTGCGTCCTTTTTGGTTATCGACACATATAACTGACCTTTTTCATCGACGGTTACTTCAGTTTTACGCTTGTTTAATTCAATAAATTTACTTTCTGCTGGATTTTGTGCAAAAGCGCCGTTAATACCGGCAATAAGGGTGATGATTAGAAGTGCAATGGTTTTCATTTATAGTGATATTTATGATTTAATTTACAAAACTACTTTTTGAGTCAGGTTGTTAACTTTCACGAGATACACTCCCCGGGGCAGCGTGAATGCGGGGGCATCATTCGCCATGCCTTCTCCCACTTTATGGCCGCTAATATTATAAACGGCGAAAGGAAGATTTTCGTTCGTTGTAAAATTCAGTTTTCCATTCGAAGCATATACGAACCGGTCTTCAACACCAACCGTTTTAACCGAAGTAGTAATGCTACGTTGCAGTTTAATATCGTCGATATAAAAATCGCAAACGGGTTTAGAGCTTACAGAGCTACTCCAGCTGATGTGCAGTTTATAGTCGGTCGAGAACGTGGCATCGGCCGGCACGGTTATATCGTATTGCAGTGTACGCCACTCATTGACCATGGTTCCGGAAGGAAACTCAGTGATGGGGGCTACATGATTGATAGCCGATGAAGTGGTTACATTGGGAGTCCCGGTTCCGAGTAAAAGGACCACACCACGAAGGCCGACATTTCCCTTCACTTTAAACGTAACGCGGTACACTCCTGCCGATGCAATATTTATAAAACCAGTAGTATTGAATCGTCGAGCCGTAACTCCTGCAGGGTCAATATCTTTTAGCTGAAGCACATTACCCTGTACCGGATCAGTAGCATGAAAATAAAAGAATCCATAGGTATTGGAAAAGGATGCCCAATTACTCGGCATGGCTGCTGTTGGATTCGTCCAGATTTCAAAATCGCCGTTGGGAGCTAAATTTTCTTCTCTAAATTGAATTTCAGGCTCTACAGGTGTTTCTCCTACATTTTCCAGGCGGTAATTGAGCTGTGCCTGAAACAGGCTCGGAATGGCGGTGATGGGTTTGTTATTCGACTCAACCACTCCCCAGTCACGGGTCACCCACTGTCCAACATTCGAAATGGTAGGGGCAGTACATCCTATAGCCCAGTTGGTATGGTGCGATTGCGGCGACTGAATGATGATTCGGTTGGCCTTGCAGTTCCACAGCATAATCTGCGATCCTGCCCAGCCATGTCCGGTTCCCTGATAGTCGCGGTCCTGTACAAATAATTGTCCGTTGCCGGTAATATTATCGTATAAGATCCCTGTTGCCCAGCGGTGGTGCGGCCCCATATCGGCCTGCTGACTTGTGGCTGTATTGTTGTAAAATACATTAGGACCGGCAACACGGGCACCGTTTACATAGTCGTGACGACCATTGCGGGTAGTGCAGTTCTGTACTATACTACGTTGGCCGTCGATATTGAACGAATAACGTCTGCCTCCTGTGATTTCGGAGATGGGATCGTACATTTTACAACCATCCACGGTAACAAATGAAGCTGAACTTCCGATATTTACACAGCCAAAGCCAAAATACCAGGCTTCTATATTTTTTATCCAGACATCCTTTGAGTTCTCAACTTTTACCGCTGTCCAACCGTGATTTTCATCGTGATCCACATTAGCCGTTCCGGAGGACCAGGTAGTGGTATAGGTCGAAGTCATTTTAAAATTTTCGATACCGATATTGGTGATACGGGATGAATTCAGTTTCGAAACATAACCGTTGGCATATTGCGGGTCGATAATATCCATTACCGGAGCATCGAAATACAATTTATTTCCATCGATAGCCAAAATCTGACGTTCGTAGTTCACCTTATAATCGGATGCCACCCAGTTTAAAACATCGGGCATACTCTGACGGGCAATTTTATCCATCCCCAACATGGTAATCCACGCGGCATTGGGTTCGCGGCGCAGGTACACCCATTCGCCCACCACAAAGCTATGACCGCTTTCTACTGTAACACTGTTGGCTCCGATGGGCACAAAGGTATCGGAGATTTTCTTTTGAACAGCGGTATTTGCCGACACCGAACCACCGCCAATCCGGATTAAATCGTACTGCGTAGTACCGGTTGCTTTGAACTCGGTTCCGGGACCTTCGCCTCTCAGTACGATACCCGAAGCTGTAATGTTGATGCGGGAAGCGATTTCGTACAAACCTGCTTTGAAAAGGATAGCTCCTCTGAATCCATTGGCCTGCAAAGGCATAGCTGCCACCTGATTGATTGCAGTCTGTACATTGCTGGTATTATCGCCTGCAACTGCGGTAACAGTCTTCACCACCGGTACATCGGGAATGGGATGTTCGCTGTTTCTGTAACCCACACCACTGAAATCGGGAATCACTGAACCCACGGCATCCGCCTTGTAGGTTAATCTTCCATCCTGAGCTATTGAAACAAGGGTTGTTGTTTGAGCGGTTGACGGTTGAAAAACAGCACCTGTGAAGAAGAATAAAAGAACTAAATAGTAGAAACGTACTAACATGACGACTTAAGATTAGTGTGTACGATGCAAAAGTACGCCGGTCTACTCAAACAGGGGTGCCAAAATAATCTTTTTTTTTGCCAATAAAATACATTTAATTCATGTAAATCACATTCAGCAACGCGAATATATCACTTCATAGAAGTAAATTTGTACGAAAACACCAGCATCACAAAGCTCTTTAGCGTATTAAACTGCTGATCTTCGACATAATTACTCGACACAACCTGATTGAAACTAAGCTGTTGACGAAGAATATCGTTGAACAGTAATGTCACGGTGGCAGCATTATTTTTCAGAAAATTCTTGCTGATATCGACATTCCACAGGGTTTCCTTTTGGTTGTACTCGGCCGAAAAGCCGGTAATCGACCGGTGGTTTAATACGGTGGAAAGCGTCCAGGAATGGGGCAACATCATCTGGGCATTCAGAAAACCTCCCATAGAGGAAGTACGCCGGGGGAGCATGCTTTCGATGGAATAGGTCGTATTCCCCGATTGATACACAAACTTAGCGGTAAGAAACAACCATTCCCACTTGTAGGTAAGACCCAGCTCCTCGTTCACCGAAAAGGTGGTGGCGATGGTTTTCTGACTTTCCGAATTCTTCACCGACGAATAGCCGATGTTGTTTTGCATCGACATGCGGGTATAGTTATTCAACTGAAAATGGGCCCCGAACGGGCGGTTGTACATCAGCATACCGTTGGCATTCCACGATCCCGACTGGTTAACGGGCATGGTGGTTTTAATACCGGTTTCATCATCGTAACTGGTAAAATTGACGATGTCGTTCAGGATATAATTGCCTTCAAAACTGGCGGAAAGCGACTCCTGTTTTTCCTTGTTGTTATTGGTGTACCGCAGGCGGGTCCAGTGCCTGAAGCGAGAAACTAAATTCGGATTTCCCACGCGGATATTGGTCGGGTTGGACTCATCGCGCGAAGGGTCGAGTTGAAATACTGTTGGCGCCTCTGAACGTCCCCGGTAGTCGAACCGAAGATTGCGGCCATTGCCAATGTTATACATCAGATAACCGTTGGGGGCATAGTTGAAGGTTTTTAAACCCGGAAAATACGAAATAACAGAGTCGGCACCCGATACCGAACCACGCTGGATATACGACTTGCTGCGAATGTGTGAAGGGTTATAATCGAGCCCGATGGTATACACCACTTTATTGGAAACTCCCTGGTAACTCAGACCAGCCTGTTGCGACAACACTGTATTATCGATACTTTTACTGTAGGGCAGATCGAGCACGTCGTAGTCGCCGGTAATCAGGTTGGGCTTGTAGTTATTCCGTATATTTTGCCGGTCGTTGGACTGTATCCAATAGGTTAAGCGCAGTGAGCCCTTCTTCCCCAACGGTTCGATATAAGATGCATAGATACGATTGGAGATGTTCAAAGTACTGGTTTGCCATTGTTGATCACGGTTCACGGTGCGGTTGTCGGGTTTCCGGCGATAGTAATAGTAATTAGCATGCGTATCTCCTGCACCTTCGCTGCTGGAATAACGCGAATCAACACTCAGCGATAGTTTCCTTTTTTTCTTTGTAAAATTGCGCACTACGGTAAGTATTCCACGCATCTCGACTGCCGGAGCTACCGAGTTTCGTTCGTACCGGTTGGAGTTCACCGAATCGCGGTTACTATTTCCAGCCTGCAGCAGAGTATAGCCCTTGTCGTTACGGGTTATTTCACTAAAGGAAGCCGAAGGGGCAAAGGAGAATACCCAGTTTTTGAGCGAACGGTTTTCAATTTTGGCACTGAAACGGATGCCATCATCTCTCCGGTACTGCTGTGTGGTATCGGTTTGATACGAAACACTATCCTGAAGATAATACTGTCGAATGGAGGTGCGCCGAAGCAGGTTATCATTAAAACCATACGACAGATCACCATTAATCAGCCAGGGCGCTTTCCTGTCGTCTTTCCCGTGGGAGAAGTTAATACCGCCTGAAAGGGATGAATTGAGACCGGGTTTGCCGCTACCTACCGTACTTGCACCGCTGCCGGCGTTCATTCCGTTGATATTGTTACCGTTAGCAACCACACCCAATTGTGATTCCTCCACTAAGCGCGCCGCGAACATATTGGTAGAATAGCGCATCAGTTGGCCTTCACTTCCTTCAAACTCCAGGCCTCCACCCAGATTGGAACTCAGCAGCCATCCCCGCTTTTTCCCCTTCTGAATGGTGATATTAATTGCAATAAGCTCTTCACCATCATCGATACCCGTGAGCTTCGACAGTTCCGATTTATCTTCAATCACCTGCAGCTTCTCCATTATTTCAGCAGGGATATTTTTAATGGAAAGATTGGGATTGCTTCTGAAAAAATCCTTCCCGTCGACCATCACTTTACGCACTTCTTTTCCGTTGACCAATATCTTCCCGTCTTCGGTGATACTGATGCCCGGCAGGCGTACCAGTAAATCTTCCACCACGGCATTTTCTCTTAAGCGATAGGCCGACGCATCGTATTCAATGGTATCGGCTCTCACGGCCATTTGGGTGCGCTGTCCCACAACGGTTGCTTCACTGAGCAAGACGCTGTTTTCGTTTAAAAAGATATCGCCAAGCTTCATTGCTGACTCTCCTGCGGGAGCTTGAAGCCGCATATAAAGGCTTTTATATCCTACAGATGACACAAACAGAATGTACTCCGGCTGCGGACCGGCAGATACTTCGAAACGCCCCGACTCATCGGAAGTAGTACCGGCAATGAGCGAGCTATCGTTCACCGACAGCAGGCGAATGGTAGCATATTCGAGTGGGGTCGGTTGATTGTCTTCACGCACCATCACCTTACCCGATATTCGCACTGGCGATGGGTGAGTCTGTGCTTGTATCGGAAGGCTGAAAAGTACCAACAAGAAGTTGAATATGAAAAAGGGTTTTCTCACTCTTATCCGGTTTGGGTTATAACAAAAATCCATTCATTATAACAGGATTTTCTGTGTTTGGTTGTTAATTTTCAGGATATAAACTCCGCGGGGAAGCGACAGGCCAGTTCCATTTTCGGCCATTCCTTCCGCCACCTTATTCCCGTTGATGGCATAAACGGTAAAGGGGGTTTTAAAGTTAACAGAAAAAATGATTTCTCCATTGAACACATAGGCCAGGCGCTCCGGAATACTGTTATTCGGTACAGAGGTGTTATTCTGTAGTGCTGAAAGGCGTTCGTTCAACTGTGCCTTAAACAAACCCGGAATTGCGGTGATGGATTTATTGGCCGATTCAACAATTCCTTTGGTACGGGTAACATAATATCCTACATTGGTAATGGTTGGTGCCGTGCAACCTATCGCCCAGTTGGTGTGATGAGAAGGTGGCGATTGAATAATAATCTTTTTCAGGTTTGAATTCCAGAACATGATTTGCGAACCTGCCCAGCCATGTCCCGTTCCCGAAATCTGTCGATCCTGCACATTCATTTCTCCGTTGCCGGTGATGTTGTCGAACAAAGTTCCGGTTGCCCAGCGGTGGTGCGGTCCGATATCCGATCGTTGCGAATTAGCCACGCATTTGTAAAAAACATTGGGACCGGGCACACGGGCACCGTTTACATAGTCGTGCCGCCCATTGCGGGTAGTGCAGTTTTGCACCAGATTGCGCTGGCCATCTACATTGAAGGAATACCGCCTTCCGCCTTCAATTTTCGAGATGGGATCGTACATGGCACAACTATCCACAGTAATAAACGAAGCCGAACTGCCGATATTTACACAGGAATACCCAAAATAATACGCAGTAATTTTTTTAGCCCAGCCATCGCGGGCTGCCGAAAACCTCACAGCTATCCAGCCATGCTCTTCATCGTGAGCTACATTTGTTGTACCCGAACTCCAGCTTGTGGTATAGGAAGAAGTCATCTTCATGTTCTCAATACCCACATTGCTGATGCGCGTAGAAGTAATTTTAGAAACGAAACCGCTGGCATACTGAGAATCAATGATATCCATTACCGGTGCATCCAGGGTTAACTGGTTACCATCCACCTTAATAATCTGGCGTTCGTAATTAATGGAATAGGATGAAGGAGTCCAGTTAACAACATCCGGAGCTGTGGGGCGTGCCAGCAAATCCATACCCAACATAGTAATCCATTTATCGTTGGGTTCGCGACGCAGGTACACCCAATCGCCTTCATTAAACGAATGTCCGCTTTCAACAGTCACTTTTTTAGCTCCCACCGGAACAAAGGCATCTGCTATCTTCTTTCTGGACGAAGAGTTGATCGAAACCGACCCACCGTTGAAACGAATGAGTTCATATTGTGTTGTGCCTGTTGCTTTAAATTCGGTTGCCGGCCCCTCGCCCCGCAACACAATTCCTGAGGATGACACTGTTATTCCTGAAGCAATTTCGTACACTCCGGACTTAAAAAGTATAGCACCTCTGAAACCATCGGCTTGCAAAGGCAATGCAGCCACTTCGTTGATAGCACGTTGAATATGAGCAGTATTATCACCGGCAATGGCCGTCACGGTTTTTACAACAGGCACCAGAGGAATGGGAGCCTCGCTGTTTTTGTAACCCACACCGCTGTAGTCGGGCACAACCGATCCAACCGCATCCGCAGTGTAAACGAGCTTACCATCCTGCCCGTATGAAATAAGCGTGGTGGTTTGCGCATGGAAAAGTTGACACAATGAAAGCAAAAAAAGGAGCAAATAAATAGGGTGTTTCTCAGGCATCATTACTAAACTGTTTAGTTCATACTACAAAAGTATAAAATTTCGATAAATTGGTATACCAAAATAGCGTTAATCTTCTTATTTTGCCGTAAAGCGCTCACTATCTCCAACCATTTTAATCAGCGGATGTTCGACTACCGCCCTGAATTCGTAGGTTTTGCCTTTGTCGAATTTTAATGTTTTTGAGAAGCCGCCAACAGCCAACAGTTCAATTCGTTCGTCCGTTTTATGCCACTCGGTGCTGTACAGCGTTTCAGCAAATCCACCATACGGCCTCCATTCGAAATACACTTTCAACTGTTTCGCATCGCCCATGCTTTTGATACTTCCGTCGAGCTTAACACTACCTTCAGCTACAGTGGCTTTGCCAGTAACAACATGGGGCGGCACTAAGGCCGGTTCCACATTTTCCAGTTTTACAGTAATGGGATTGGGCCATTTGTAGTTGTTGTAGATGCGCTGTGCACGAACAACCGAAATATGTAAACCGTCGGCTTGTTGGGTAAAACGCGATTCGGGATTGTTATCGAGTTGATATTCCACTACTTTACTGTTTTGCCCAAGTACACTGATTTTGGTTTCGGGTGTTGCTTTTATCGATGACAAAACGAATTCTTTTCTACTCCCAAATTTCCAATCGGGAATTCCGGTAATTACGGCGTATACGGTTTTGCGGTCTTTCGATGCGGTAAACCAGATGTTCTCTTCGTTCACAACCACCCAGGGGCGCACATTTTCGATGGCTTCTTTGTTGACAAAGTTCCAGGCGGCCATTTCGGTGAGCCTACGCTCTTCAGGGTCGGCTATTACACCATCAGGCCTTGGACCTACATTGAGCAATAAGTTTCCGCCTTTTGCGCGTGTTTCAACTAAAATTTCAATAAGACGTGTTGCTGATTTCAGATTGTCGTTGGTGGGTTTGTATTGCCATTGTGTACCCATAGCGATGCACGATTCCCAGAGGCGGTCACTGGCAATACCGGGCAGGCGTTGCTCAGGGGTATTCACTGCTCCGCGGGTAATCACAACGTCGGGCTGGCAATTCCAGGCCTCATCGCGACAGGGCTCTTTGGGATTTCCATCGATAAAAAGGATGTCGATTTTGCCGTAGTTGGTAAATAACTCGTTGGTTTGCGTGCGAATTAAATCGTTGTAAGCATCCGAGACTTCTTTGGTAAATTTTAGTCCGCCACGTTGTACCGAAATGTTGTTGTCGTACAGAAATTTAAAATCTTCGGGCGAATAGTATAAACCCACAGCTAAGCCCGCCTTGCGGGTACCTTCCACAAATTCTTTCACTATATCGCGCTGATAGGGCGTATTGGTGATTTTAAAATCGGTTGTTTTGGTGTCCCACAGGCAAAAACCCGAGTGGTGTTTGGCAGTTAGCACAATGTATTTTGCACCGGCCAGTTTTGCCTGAATTGCCATGCGATAGGCATCGTATTTATAGGGATCGAAAGTTTTGGGCAATTCGTTGATAAACCGATTGGTGTAATCGTCGGACGCTCCGACCATGGTATGGCCAATAACCACTCCCAGCTGACTGTCGTGACTCCAGTGAAGGAAGATCCCGAATCCCAAGTCGCGCAACCATTCTTCCCTTTCAGGCTTATTCCTGTTGGAAGGGCCGGTTTTGTTGTCGGACTCCTCGGTTTGAGCCATAACAAGAAATGAGGAGAAAAAAAACACTGTTAAAATAACCCACAATTTTGTTTTCATTTTATTAAATTTTTATTCCTGGCTTCCGATGAACACAGATCGCATAAACTGCATCTGATTTTCGGAAAAATCCATGTTTATCTATATATTTTTCAATTGTTTGTACCTTAGCAATGACTCAACGAAATAATAATCGGCATAGGACAGCGGCGTATCAATTTCGGAGTTTTTAGGCCAGTTGCCGGTTGAATGTTTTAAGATGAAAAAACCATTCTCACCCGCTTCAGCAAGATACTTATCCGAAGAAAGATTTTTCAGAATAGTTTCGGCAGCCCTGAAGTATGTTTTGTTGCCGGGCACATAGGTGCTTAGCTCAAGCAGGGCTGAAGCATTTACTGCTGCTGCCGAAGCATCGCGGGGTTCGTTCGGGATATTGGGCGCATCGAAATCCCAATACGGAATTTTATCTTTCGGCAGGCGGGGATGATTGAGAATAAAAGCAGCCACCTTTTCGGCCTGCGCCAGGTATGCAGGTTTTTGGGTAAAACGATACATCATGGTGTATCCGTACAAAGCCCATGCTTGTCCGCGTGCCCACGACGACTCATCGCTGTAGCCCTGATGCGTTTGTTTTAATATCACCTTAGCGGTAATTGTATCAAAATCGACCACATGGACGCAGCTATTGTCGGCACGAAAATGGTTGACAAGTGTTTTATCGGCATGCGAAACAGCGGCATCCAGCATTTGCTGGTTTCCTGTCATTTTGCCAACCACATACAGGTACTCTAAATTGAGCATATTATCAATAATCACCGGGAATTGCCATTTTCCAAAATCCCAGGAGCGTATCATCCCAACTTTAGGATTGTATCGTTTCATAAGCGTATTGGCACCGGTTATCATCACCTCTTTGTAGGCTTCGTTAGCAGTTAAGCGATAGGCATTTCCATAACTGCAATTCAGGATGAAGCCCAAATCGTGGGTATTGGTGCGGAATTTTGCATTTTCCACAAAAGAAGTAAAACGTGCAGCTTCGGTTTTGAGCGATGTATTGCCTGTAAGTTCGTACACATACCACAGCGAACCGGGAAAAAAGCCACTTGTCCAGTCGCGTTCTGTTACAAGCTCCACCTTTCCATGTTCAAAAGTACGCGGATTTTTGCCTGAGTCTTTGAAATTTTCTGCTGCCAGCAAGAGTTGTTTTTCGGAGCGTTGAATGGCGTTATCGAGCCATTTGTCGCTGGCTTTATTCTTGCTATGTGCCCCAAACGGCACAAGGATCCATACTACCCATACTAAAACATAATATCGATGCATTTCAATTTAATTTTTAATTGACAAAAATATAGTGAATCCCCTGTTTGAATTGGCTAGAATAATGTATATTATTTGCTATTTATGTTCATTCGAATTCCCTTTTTCATAACTTTAAGTTTCCCATTTTTCGCACGGTGCTTTCACTTTTCCGATATTCTTCGAGTAATTGCTCCAGTTCTTTCACTTTCTCAGGATATTGATTGTAGAGATTCACCCGCTGTTCGGGATCGTTCTTCATATTGAAAAGCAATCCATCGGTGTCGAAATCGGTATATCCCCTCAGTTTTTTGAAAGATTCTGGCATTGGTCGTGTGCTCCCGGTGGAACTGTTTAAAAACAACCAGTCGCCTTTGCGAATAGCCCATTTATCCTTGTAGGTATTGTGAATAGTGGCTTCGCGCAATGGCGATGAGTATCTTTTTCCTTTTAAAACATTGCTAAAATCGAATCGGGATTCTGGCAATTCACATCACCGTAACCCATATCGTCGGCGTAGATAATGACGATGTTGGGCGACTTAGCTTCGGCAGGCTGCAAAGCAGATATCGCCATCAGTGGCGATAATGAGACAATTAGTTTTTTCATAAAGTTTTAAATATTGCTGTACTATTCAAGGTGCTTCTATCTAACTAATCATTTCAATTTTATCTCCGAAAAATGATATGCCGAACCTGCCAAAGTTGAAAATTCAACTATATCCTTGTCCACAATTTTATAATCAATGGCCATTCCTTTATCATTCTTAAGATTGATACTTTTAAGATTTGGAATTTTTATCCGGCAAACACCTCCTGATTTTGCATTAATTGTAATGGTATTTACCTTTTTATCAATCCATTGGGCAGATATTTCAAAATTGCCCCTTGCCACCAGACCATCGAAGCGTCCGGTTTTCCAGGCATCGGGCAGGGCAGGTAAAAGCTCAATGAATCCTTCGTGACTTTGCAAAAGCATTTCGGCAACACCGGCCACCAAACCCAGATTGGCATCAATCTGGAAAGGCGGATGCACCGTCCAGAGATCAGGCAATGTACGCTCTTTTAGCTGACCTGATGCGCCAATAATTATCGGGTCGAGTTTGGTAATCTGATCTTTTACCAATTCCAAAAAGCGATCATTTTTACCAATAATGGCAGCAGCTTTCAGCAAATCATTGTAGGTTTCCCATACAAATGCCTGGTTGAATGTTTCTGCCATATTGGTATTAAACGCTCCCCAGTAATTCATCTGTACATTGATATTGTGCCAGTATCCACCCGACCAGGGAGTTCTAATTGTATGTGTCAGTGCTTAATTAACAGTAAGTTTTTTTACATAAGAACCTTTACCATCGGTGAGCCGGCAAAAATAAACACCCGACGGAATATCTGATACATCCAGCGAGAAACGGTTGCTGCCGGCATAGAATGGCGCACTAAATACTGTTTTTACCAATGAGCCGGCAATATCGTAAATGGAACAGCTAAGATTTTCAGTCTGACTTAATTCAAAGCTAAGTGTTGCGGTGCCCACAGCAGGATTTGGTGAAATACTGAATCCACTGCCAAGAGCTTCGATTGGTTTACCAATAGAAGAAGCCGACTTGGAAGCAACGGCTTCAGCCCAGGTACCGGAAATGCGTACTCCGCTTACATCAAAAACAGCTTTGTTATTACCACTATTTCTGAACATTAAATTATTTACATAACGACGTGCAGTGCCGGCATTGTCGGTAGCTGTGGGAGTCGTCGGCTCTGTTCCGTCAATAGCCGGATTAACATACAGAGAAGTGAAGCCAGTTTCAAAATCATGTTTAAGAACAATGAAATGAACTGCCTCAACATCTGTATATTCTGTACTGATCCATTTAACATCTGCTCCGGTAGTACTCGATCGGGTAACTCCAAATCGATAATCTGTTGTGTTTAGTGCTCCTTTTCCAACCCAAAGCGTAGATGCCACGTTAGTATTCATGGCCAGGCCTAAAACAGTCGATTGAGTTTGACCCTGAGCAATTCCTGCTTTGAATAAAAACGACAAGTAAATAGTTGTTTTAATGGAATCATTAAACTTCTTAATTGAAGTATTGGTTACGCTTGCCGTATTCAGATAATCGCTATGAATGGTTTTGCCCTCAGCAGAAAGCCTGTATTCTTTTCCTGAATTAGAATAAACCAGTGCTTGCTCAAGAATACTTCTTCCTGTTCCGTTCAGTGTTGATCCTACAGGGGAAACTGCATGTGTCCAACTTGTTTCATCAGCCAGTTTTGTAACTGGATAATTGAAGGTTTCGTCGAGATAAATCTGTGCATTTGTGATACTTACAAAAGCCAGTAAAACGAATAATAAAGTAATGTTTTTCATATTCTACAAATTTTAAATTAGTAATTTATTTAATTCAGTATTATTTTTTGAAGATAACTTCCTACTTCTAATTGATTGGTTTTTACAATTCGCAGAAAACCGTTGTAAGACCTTCGCTGCTTACCGATGCAATATTTTTTGCCCCTTTTGTGTTGATACTGATGCGTGCCCGGCCATTGTACAGCTCCACCACGCGGGCAGCGGTCGATGTGCCGAGATTGTCGATCAGATGTCCATCGCCCAGTACTCCGAAGCGAACTACCCTGCGCGAATCGAGGCATTGTACGCCATTGGCATCGTACAGTTTCACTTCGATAGTAACCGTGTTGTTTTCGCCGGATGTACCACCTTTCGGAGTGACCTTTTCCAGCGTCATATACGCTGGATCGCCCCATTTGGCCGTTTGGTACTGCTGTGTGATTTCATCGGTCACCACGGTTTTGCCTTTGCGGGCTACTACTTTCAGGTGATTGTCACCCTCCTTGTACACCACATTCCAGCGCAAACCAGCCGCCGGGAAATCCTGCGAATTGCGTTTCTTAACGCCCTGACTAACTCCGTTGACAACCAATTCGGCTTCGTCGCAATTCGAGTACACTTTCACTTCCTTTGCTTCTCCTGCATCGCCCCAACGCACCGGCCAGTTATGACCAAAAATACGGGCCATGGGTTTATCTGTCCAGTACGATTGATAAACATAAAATGACTCCTTGGGCGTTAAATCGCGCTCCACTACCCCTTTCTGGTTCACGTAAGGAACCGGATTATCCGGACGGATGGGGGTTGAGAAATCCTTGAAAATCCAGAAAGCAGCACCAGTCAGGTTCGGCATGGTTTCCTGTTCTTTCAGGTGCCATTCAAACAGATTGCAGATGTAGGATTCGCTCCAGTCGCCATCTTTCGAAACGCGGGTCGGACCACCGTACAGCGAAGCATCGCCTTTTCGTTCATCCACACCACCATCGGTTATTACGCGACGGGTCATTTCTTCCGGGTCTTCCGAGAAACGACCGGCATGACTGTCGCCACCGTATTCCACATGCAGGAAATGACGCAGGGTATTGATGTGGTACTCGCTCATAGGCTTGTATTCGGCATAAATACCACGGTACCAACCAGCCCATATCGATGGGGAATATACATCCGGAATATCCTTGCAAAAATCGCAACGCCGGATGGCGGTGAGGCGCGATGGATCGAGCTGGTGCGAAAGCAACTGCAATTCGCTCATGTAGGCACGGATTTGTTGCTTGTCAAATTCGGGATAATCGCCCGGCCAGTCGTTCTCGTTACCCAATCCCCAAAGGAAAACCGATGGATGATTTTTGTGCTGATTAATCATGTTGGTGAGCATACGACGACCCTGTTCCCGGTAAATTTCGCCACCCAAACCGCCGCGGCACCAGGGAATTTCTTCCCAAACAAGAATACCCAGACTATCGCAGAGGTTCAGGATAATGCGCGACTGCTGGTGGTGCCCCAACCGCAGGAAGTTAACGCCCATTTCCTTCATCAGCAGGATTTCCCGGCGCATCATCTCTTCGGTCATGGCTGCACCTACCGCGGCATGGTCTTCGTGACGGTGCGTTCCGCGTAACAATAAACGTTTGCCATTTATTTTAAAGGGACCACCCACCACAAATTCAACATGGCGGAAACCGAAATTTGAATTCACCACATGGCTGCCATGTTCGGTGGTTAAGGTAAGCCGACTGTTGTAGAGTGCTGGTTGATCGGTCGACCACAACACCGGTTTTTTAATTTCAGCCTCGAAAACCGATTTGAAAGCACGTAGCGTTTCAATAGCTTTAGTCACGTTCAGGATACGTTTTCCGCCGGGTTCGAATATCTCTATTGTAATATCCGCCTTGTTCAGGGCTTTTGTATCCATCACCTTCAGGTCGATAGCCAGCTTGCCAACAGCTCCTTTGGCATCCGCTGAAGTATTGAGATGAAACTGCTCCACATAGCTTGCGGGTACATATACCAGATTGAGGTAGCGGTAAATGCCACCGTAGAGATTGAAGTCGGAAAGGTCGGAAGGCATCATCTCCAAATCGCGGGAATTATCGGTACGAACAGCCACCGGGATTTTGCCTCCAAACTGTTTCAGTAGCTTTTCATCTTTACGAAAGTCTTTAACAGCATCGGTGATGTCCACCGTCCATTCATCGTAACCACCCACATGCGAACCCACTTTGGCGGTATAGACATAAACATCCGATTTTTGACCGGCACCCTCGAAATGAAGCAATACTCTACCATTGGTATAAGGATTCTGAATATCCAGACGGGTACGGTACCACGCTGGTCCCTGGTAGTAATGCACATCCGGATCCACCGCATCGGTAGCATTGTAACTATGCGGTAGAGTCACCTTTTGCCATACCGGCATACTTTCGGGATCGCCCCATTTCGAGGGGCGCAGCACTTCCCAGATGCCTCCTAAATCTCCTTTTACAAATTGCCAGTTATCGTTGAGGCGTACCGATGGTTGATTAAATGCCAGACCTTGCTGCAACGTCAGGAGTAACATTATAAAAGGAATGAGAAACTTCTTCATTGGTGTTTTTTGGGTTTGACGATCCATTTTACATCACACATATACATTTCAGCTGCAAATATGGAAAAATATTCTGACTGCAAGGTGCTAAAAAAATGTTCAACTTTTGATATTTAAGTGCAATTATACAGGAAATACGTATATCAACAACAAATGCGGGATGTAGCTTTTGTAAGCCACACCCCGCATTTGTTAATTATACTCCTTATTAAAAGCTTTTAAAACCGATGATTTCCCGCACTTCGCGGATGGTTTTGGAGGCACTGGCCTGTGCTTTTTCTTTGCCCATGCGGGCTACCTTCGAAATATAAGCCTCATCGCTGAGAAGTTCGTTGATGCGTTCGCGGAAAGGAGCTGTGAAAGCGACCATATCCTCGGCTAACTGTTTTTTCATATCGCCGTAGCGAATCTGGCAATTGTTGTATTGCTCATCGAAAAACTGCACCGTTTCGGGCGCCGATACCACCCGCATCAACTGGAAGATGTTTTCAATCACCTCCGGCTTGGTTTGGTTGGGTTCGGTCGGACCGGCATCGGTAACCGCTTTCATCACTTTTTTGCGAATGGCTGACGGTTCATCGGCCAGGAAAATGGCATTGCCTTCCCCTTCCGACTTGCCCATCTTACCGGTACCGTTCAGCCCCGGAATTTTCACCAGCGCCTGACCAAAATTGAAGGCCTGTGGTTCGGGAAAATACTCCACATTGTACATCCGGTTGAAACGATTCGAGAATTGACGGGTCATTTCCAGATGCTGCTCCTGATCCTTTCCTACCGGCACCTTGGTGGCCTTGTGCAGGATAATATCCGCGGCCATCAGCGTTGGATAGGTCAGCAGGCCTGCATTAACATTCTGCGGCTGTTGACGGATCTTATCCTTAAACGAAGTACAACGCTCCAGCTCCCCGATATAGGCATTCATATTCAGGAAGAGATACAGCTCAGCGGTTTCAGGCACATCGCTTTGAATGTACAAAGTGGCCTTTTCCGGATCGAGTCCTGCAGCGAGGTACTCCACCAGCACTTGTTTTACGTTGCCGTGAAGGTCGTGAGGTGTAG
>JAVFAG010000006.1:0-4042 GCA_034002585.1 Paludibacter sp. | reverse complement strand
AGATACAGCTCAGCGGTTTCAGGCACATCGCTTTGAATGTACAAAGTGGCCTTTTCCGGATCGAGTCCTGCAGCGAGGTACTCCACCAGCACTTGTTTTACGTTGCCGTGAAGGTCGTGAGGTGTAGGATGTGTGGTAAGTGAATGATAATCGGCGATGAAGAAAAAGCAGTTGTGCTCGTTCTGCATCTGTATAAAATTCCGGAGCGCCCCGAAATAATTTCCGAGGTGCAGATTTCCGGTAGGGCGTATGCCGCTGACTACAGTTTCCATTCCGTATTTAAAAGTTATTCAATGGGTATGGTGCGACGGATGCGCTGATCCAGGGAGGTAAGTGTCTCGGTAGAAGCCACTCCCGGTATCTCCTGGATGCGCCCGTTCAGCAATTCCATTAAATGTTCATCGTTTTTGGCATAAAGCTTAATCAGAATCGTGTAGTGACCCAGCGTATACTGCGACTCCACCACTTCGGGTATCTTTTCCAGCTCCTGAACCACTTCCTTGTACATCGAACCCTTCTCGAGGGTGATGCCAATGTAAACACAAATCTGGAAGCCCAGCATTTTAGGGTTCACATTGTATCCCGAACCGGTAATAACATTCAGGTCGATGAGACGCTGCACCCGTTGATGAATGGCGGCACGCGATACGCCACATTCCTCGGCTACATCCTTAAAAGGCATACGTGCATTCTGAGTGATGATGCGCAGTATCTTCCGGTCTAACTGATCAATTTTTTCCATACAATTTGCTATCTTAAACTATTTTTATGCAGCAAATTTACATAAAAATAATCAAAAAACATCTTTATTTGACAATATCCAGCAGTTCTACTTCGAACACCAGTGTCGAATAAGGCTTAATAGTTCCCTGATCCTGAGCGCCGTAAGCTAACTCCTGAGGGATATAGAATTTAAATTTCGAACCTACTGGCATCAGTTGAAGTCCTTCAACCCAACCGCGGATCACCTGGTTTACTCCAAACTGAGCAGGTTCGCCACGTTGTACTGAGCTATCGAAAACTGTTCCATCCACCAACGTACCGTGGTAATGAACCTTCACCTGATCGGTTTCAGCAGGTTTTGCACCTTTACCCATCGTGATAACTTCGTACTGAAGTCCCGATGCAGTAGTAACCACGCCCTCGCGTTTTGCATTTTCTACAAGGAAGTCTTCACCTGCTTTTTTGTTAGCACCATAAGTAGCTTCATTGCGCTTACGGGTCTGACGCTCCATAGCCGAGTTGAAATACTGACCTGCTTCTTCAGCGGTCATTTGGTCGGTAGAATTCATCATACCATTGATCAGTCCCTGACGAATCAGTTTAAAATCAACAGTCAGGGTAGAATCACCGTAGAAATCCTTGTTGGTGCGAAGTTGCTGACCAATCATGGTTCCCATTTCTTCTGCACGGGCAGTTTCCTCATTCGAGTTATCAGCTTTCATTCCGTCTTCGATACCACGCATCAGGTCTTCAAACCCAGTTCCGGTGGTGTCGTTGGCCAGGTGGTAATCTTTAACGATTTTACCATTAGCAAAGCCCATGGCATAATTCAAACTATCGATTTGGCTTTCCAGAGAAACCGATTTTTCCTTGTAATCGGAGCAAGAGCTGACAATAAGTGCCAGCACAGTAAGTAAAGTCAGTATATTAAAACTACGTTTCATACGATTGTATTTTTTTAAAATTAATTAGACATTTGAGATTGAGCACGCATCTGAGCAGTCTGCAGCAATGAATCGGCAGCCTGGCTGGTCATTACTTCCTGATAGTCTTTCAATGCGTTAACCAGGCCCTGGATTACCAGTTTCTGATTGAAAACCAGCGATGAGTCGTTTAACAAACCTGCTTTTTTCTGATCGGCCAGGTATTTACCTACCTGAAGACCCAGTGCATACAAGGGTTTGTCGTCACCTTTCTGGTTGTACGATTTATCAAGTGCCTTTACGAAAGCCTCCACCTGTACTCCTGTTGAGTCGGTTGGAAATTGCTGTGAACGAATCATATCACCCTGCCAGTGGCCAAGAGTGTAGTTAATACTGTCGTTTAGAGTTGTCAATGATACTTCTTTAGGTTTGCTATCATTACATGAACTCAATGAAAAGATAGTCAGCGCGAGGGCTACCATCAGTAAGGAATTGATTTTTTTCATTTTTTTGCTGTAATTATTTAATTTCTAGTGGTTTAATCTGTTCGGTAATTGCCGGAGCATTGATGTCGAGCAACTCAACGGTAAAAATAAGCGTTGCATAGGGAGGAATTACCCCACCGGCACCCTGTGCACCGTATCCAAGTTCGTAAGGAACAAATAGTTTATATTTTGAACCTACCGTCATCAGTTGCACACCTTCGGTCCAGCCTTTTACTACCTGATCGAGCTGAAACTCGATAGGCTCACCGCGGTCGTAGGAACTATCGAATTTGGTTCCATCAACGAGTGTACCTTCGTAATGCACTTTCACCTTATCGGTTGCTGCAGGACGGGCACCTGTTCCCTGAGTGAGAACGATATACTGAAGTCCGCTTTCAGTAACCTGAACAGCCGGGTTCTTTTTATTTTCTGTAAGGAATTTTTCACCTTCAGCTTTCTTTTCATTGGCAATCTTTTCCTGAGCTGCAGTAAAGAAGGTTTGTAAAAATGCCTGGGCGTTTTCATTGGTCATAAGAACGGAATCACCTTTCAGAACTTCAGTAAACGATTTCAGGAACAATTCTTTGTTGTACACACCACCCGGAAGGGTTTGCAGGTTCTTCGACAAGTCGGTGCCGATGTTCACACCCAGTGCGTAACTCATCGAGTCGATGGCATTGGTAAGAAGTGGAGTTTGTACCACAACTTCGGTAGCGGCCTGCTTTTTCGATTTTTTGGGTTTCTTTTCCTTTGCTCCGGCTGCTACCACCAGGGTAAGCGCCACTGCGAGCAGAACAATTTTCTTCATGTTATTTAACTGTGGGGATAAAATTATACGATTGCTAATAATTCAACTTCAAAAACGAGTGTGGTATGAGGGCCGATTGATTGTCCGGCTCCCTGAGCGCCATAAGCGAGGTTGGAAGGAATGAACAGTTTCCATTTTGAGCCCACCGGCATCAGCTGAAGGGCCTCCACCCAGCCATTAATCACTTGTGTCACACCGAAAGTGGCAGGTTCGCCACGGTTAACCGAGCTATCGAACACTTCTCCATTAATCAGCGTGCCATGGTAATGCACCTGTACGCGGTCGGAGGCAGCAGGTGTAGCACCTTTTCCTTCGATCATCACTTCGTATTGTAATCCGCTGGCGGTAGTTACCACGCCCGGACGTTTGGCATTTTCTTCGAGGAAGGATTTACCCTGCTCAATGGTAGCAGCATGTGCCTTTTCCTGTAACTGCTGAAAATAGCTATTGATAAGAGTTTGAGCTTCCTGAGGTGTCATCTGAAGCGCTTTGGCTTCCATTACATCCTGCATTCCTGCAGCCATTTTTTCATAGTCGAGGGCTTCAAATCCATTGTTTTTGAGGTTAGCTCCCAAACTAATCCCCAGGGCATAACTTATTTTGTCCATTAATTGTAAATTAGAATAAAAAAACGAGTGCAAAGATAGCTGAATTCTTGGATATTAGGTGTTAATTTATTGAAATAATCATCTTATTGTCAAGAGTACCGGCATTTTGTATCGTTTTGTAAGTCCCGACTCCGGATGATACAGCTCTGCCAGTAGGATATAAATACCCGGAAGGCTGATGCGGCCCTGCTGGTTTTGCCCGTCCCAATACACTTCACCTTCGGTGGAAAGCAGTTCGGGAAGTTGCGGTTCGAACCAGATGGCGCCATCGGAAGTGAAGATGGTGAGCCGAAGCAAATAGCCGGGCTCCGGCATTGTGTAGCGAATAATGCAGCGGTCGTTCAATCCATCGTTATCCGGGCTAAACCAGTCCTGCGCCAGTGTGATAATTTCGCCTGAACTTTCCCCGGGTATGCGAAATTGGGAATTTTGATAGCCCGGTGTACCAAAATTCACCGATGATGCTGCCGAATGCCATACACTCCAGTCGTTGGA
>JAVFAG010000005.1:1934-58441 GCA_034002585.1 Paludibacter sp. | reverse complement strand
AAACATATATATTCCATCTTTCCAGGAAACATAACCTTCCACGTCCACTTGCTTAACGGAAACCTCTCTGTTATTATAACTTAGCAGCTGATTGGGTTCAACAAGAGTCGTTTTCCCGTTTTTGGGTGTAACCCCTATTGAACCTTTCACCAACACAACATTTATCTGTTTTTCTTCTTTATAGGCACTCAGGTTGAATTCAGTACCAAAAACCTTCACATCCAACTGGCTGGTTTTAATGATAAAGGGCCGTTGCGGGTCGTGGGTAACATCGGCATACACCTCCCCATCTACCAGTATCTCACGGGCCTTCCCCCTGAACGTTGCCGGATATACTACCCTTGTTCCCGCATTTATCCAGAGTGTTGTTCCGTCGGAAAGGGTTAGGTTGGCCCGCTTTCCGTATGGAACGTATATCTCATTGAATGATTCTTCTGTTGTATTTCGTGGCTGAACGGCCTCAACATCCATTTTTCCAAGAATCAGATTTCCTTCTTCATCGTACTGCACGGTTGCTTCATCGCCATCGAGACTAAAGGTGCGTTGTGAATTAGAAATCTGAATTTGTTTGCTTTTGGTTGTACCGGGTATTGTTGTATGCGACGCAAAATTCTCCAATGCATTTTCCGACAGTTGATTATCATTCCTTGATGTAAAGAAAAAAACCGTAACCACCAACCCGGCAACTAATGCTGCATAGCTTAAATAACGGATAAGTTTGATTCGTTTTTTACGACCAATGATAGATCCGGCCGACTTCTCAATACGGTTCCATACAGCCGCAACCGGCTGATCTCCAACTTCAGTTTGCAAGGTGTGAATATCCTTCAGCACCATGTAAGCGGTGATGAATTCATCCACATCGATTTCGTGTTTATCAATCTTATCTTTCCAGAATTTTTCGGATTCAACCGTCGGCTTCATCATCGACTCCAGGTAAAAATCGTCGAGCAGAAAATCCTGATATGTATAGTTTTTGTAGTTCATGACCTTTAGTTAGAAAGCGATGAGTTTAATAAGTACTGTTGAGATAATTATAAATGCTACCACTTCAGAGTTTTTAATTTTCGTCAACGACCGTTGAATTATGTTCTTTACCGATTGATAATTAATATTCATTATACTTGCTATTTCCTGAAGGCTCAGGCCTTCCACAAATCGTTTATAAAGCACTTCCCGCTGATGTTCATTAAGCGATTTGAAAATCTTTTTCACCAATGCATTTCTTGCTTCTACTTCTTCTTCCTGAATCAAATCATCCTGAAAATTTTTGGTATCGGGCAGATTCTCAATTAAACTGTATTCCAGTTCGCACTGTTTTCCTTCTTTTTTGAGCAGGTATAACACACGGTATCGATAGGCAGAGTTAAAATAGAACTTTACATTTTCGACATTGGCTAATAATTTTCTGTTTGAAAAAACAGCCATAAAAACATCGTGCAGGGCATCTTCTGTAATCCGTTTATTATTACAGATGAAGAGTCCGTAGGCGTAAAGTTCCTTTGCAAACAAGTTATATAACTCAGCGAATGCTTTGTCGTCGCCGGCCAGAAACTTATTTCGTAAGATAATTGCCCGATCTTTAACACAGTCGTTTTTACTGTCGATCATTAGAAATGTGATTTTCTGATTAGTATCTTATACATCATAGAGTATGATAGGTTATAAAAGTACTAAGTATTTTGCAAATTCTCTGAAAATTATGACCTGATGAGCATTTTTTTGCAAAAGGTGAGAGTTGAGTTATCAAATATTCTCTGTGGGTTATATCAAAATTCCTGCAATAAAAAAAGCATTTATGCTCAAACATTCTATGATGTTTTGGCGTAAATGCTTTTACTGAGACGGATTTGTAACTGTGCCCTGATTTCGGGATCAAAAGTTAACAACTCAGAATATTCTTAAGTAACACACCCCATAATGTGAATTACTTGTAATGGATACAACTATAATATCACCAACTTGCGGCTGTAACGGTTATCTTCGTGGATGTAGTTTAAAATATAAAATCCTTTCAGATTCTCCAAACTGACTTCATTGGTTGATGCATAATAACGCACCAGGGAACCATTTGCCGAAAAGAGTGATACTTTATCAACAGGCAATTGAAACAACAACTTTGTTTTGTTAAGAATTGAAACATCCTCATAAAGAGCCGGCTGCCGGTTAACAAACATCCCGTCGGCTTTTTCCTGGCGATCGGCAATAATTCCTGCCAACCGCTGATAGAGCGCCCTGACATCCGGATTATTGGTGTCGGCAATCAGCGGCCAGGCACCACCGCCTTCGTAATAGGCCACCGCCGTCCGTTCGAACACCTTGTTTCGTTCAAAATAATCGACATATTCGGTAAATTTACGTTGGTAGAGAGTATCGAATATGTTGTGATCGAATTCAAATTCCATGGCCATTCCATTGTCGGAAGCAAATTTGGTGGCATCGTAAAGCCGGGTGGCCGGAATCCCAAGCTGAGTAGCTCTCACAAAGAAATAATTGGGTTGCTGATAGGCCATATCGAAGCCCAGCGACTTCCAGTGTTTGGCAAAAGCATTGGCCGAACCATAATACGGAATCCACACCATGCGATATCCTTTCGCTTTTACATAGTCCGAAACAACGGGAATAATCTGATCTCCGTTTTCACGGGCATGTTCTTCGACCCAGTAAAAGCCAGCCAGTTCAATGTTTTTATACTTTTTCTCCTGCCACCGACGTAGTACTTCATCCACATACCATTGAGCAGCACGAATACGGCTTTCCACCGTTTCCATGGTCATGCGTTTACCATCAATGGTCCCAAAAGAAAATTTATGTGCATAGGGAACAGGTATTCCCATGACTATCTTTCGTTTACGTACAGGAACGATATTCTCTGCCTTGAGATCTTCCAATGCCTGGTCGATGGCCGATGCTGCCCATCCTTCTTCGAAATAGCGATTCATTAACAAGGTCCATTCGTTTTGAGTGGCTGTCAGCGGGTTATTTTCCAGTGGCTGATTCGTGGTGCTGCGGATATCCAACAGGATAAACCCATCGAACAGAAACCGTGTCTGTCCTTTGTCGGAATAAACAAGATATTTCTTCATCGTCTCTTTGGTGTAGGGAACCATCGGATAAGGACGGGCACAGTACAAGAGACAAAGGTCGGTGATATGCCCGTTGATTCCACTGTAATAAGGAGGATAATTGGTTTTTTCAGGAAAAACCTGAGCTCCTACCGACTGAATAACTACAACTGTTACTATAAAAATACACAAGGTAAAAAATCGGTTCATAAACGGAATAGTAAGAAGAACATCGCCGGCTGACTACTGGCATCAGCCGGCGATGAGCAAATGATTAAAATAAAACTAACTTATACAATTAAATTACAAGCTCAGTTTGAATGTATTGATTGCAGCGTTTTCGTCTACAATACGGATCATGTAAATACCTTTCAACTGTTGAGTGCATACCTGCCCTGTGGTACCCGACATCACTTTCTTTCCATCTATGGAGTACAGTTCGGCTGTAACAACATTCGAATTCAGTTCAATTTGGCCATTCATTAGCCTAAAGTAATCGTTGCGATTACTTACATTCTCTGTGGAGCTGATTACACTATCTTCGGCAACCATGAAGTTATCGATATAGTATACAGGCACTTTGGGATTGGGAGGCGTATTAACATTGTCGAGCGGTAAAATATAGTTGAAAGCGACATTAATCTTATAGCCAACATAGTACGACAGATCCATCGTCACGCGGTGAACCGTTTTCGGATATACACTTTCGTGATGGCGGGTAACAATCGATGGATTGTTAATGCCGGTTTGTGCTGTCACATTTTCCCAAACATACTGATAGGGATCGGAGGCACCCTGCAGAAACTCGTCGGTAATCTTTACCGACATCAGTGTAGTATCTACATAGTTTCCGAAGCCAAAATCGAAGCTCAGAACAGGTTTGGTCGTATTAGTAAGGTCGATGATGGGAGATACCAGCCAGGCATTCGCAGAGGTGCGTCCGTTGTTGTGAATGATTAAACAATTGGCAGGCATCGTAGTATCAATTCTCTTTTTAAAGTTACGGCCCGGGTTCTTTGGATCGGCGTTCCACCAACCGTTGTAACTATTAAAATCAGCATCATTAGGTCCGGGAATAGCTTCGAAATTTTCCGAAAGATATACACCGGTTGGCAACTGTACTTTCTCGCCGACAATAATATTATCCACATAATGCAGTGGCTCTTCAGGGTTGAACGGAGTCTCCATATCCAGCGGACTTTCGTTGTTAAAGGCGATGTACACCTTTTTTCCGGCATAGGCTGATAAATCTACTTTTAACTGTGCAAAACGTGTTGGATAAGCCGAACCTTTGAAAAATTCAATGGTACGCAGACCCGATTCATCGGTTTTATCTACCCAGGTTGAAGCCAGGGGATCGGTACCGTTGAACGACTCTGTAACCATGACCTTGAAATTATTAACGCCCAGGTGCAATCCACAGGCGTAATCGAAACGCAATTCTGGAGCAGTGGCATTGGTAAGATCAATTTCGCGGGAAATCATCCACGCATTCACGCGGTAGCGGCCACGGTTCAACACCTGAGCACAAAAGGTAGTATCAAAGGTGTTTCCGGTATAAGAAGGAATCAGACGGGTAGCTTCCAGTTTAAACTTATACCCAAACTCAGTAGAGGTCTTATCCACATAAATCAGATTTGAAGTAACAGTTAATTCGGCTTCATCCTTGATTACACCCCGGTAACCTTCAAAATTTTCGTGAAAATAATACTGCGTCTGCGCTTCCAGTGCTGTCGCAAACAAAACCAGTGACAAAAATGCCACAAAAAAAGTCCTTGTTGTTTTCATAAGCATATAATTTTAGAGTGAGTTTTAATTCAGTAAATCGGCTTTTTTCTGGCGGGAAATAATCATCTCAGCCAGTTTGTGATACAAATCGTTGACTTTTGCGTTGGGATTGGTACACATCCGGTACCAGGCACCTCCGCCTTCGTAATAGGCAATAGGTGCACTATCAAATACCTTTTCTTTTACAAATCCGTTGTAATATTCGTTGAATTTACGCTGATAAAGCGTGTCGGTGATATTGTCATCGAATTCAAATTCAAGTGCCATTCCGTATTTCGAAGCAAAATGAGTTGCGTCGTTAATGCGTGTTGCCGGCATTCCGGCTGCTGTTGATTTGGTAAAGAAATAGTTCGGCTGTTGATAGGCAACATCGAAACCCAGTTTTTTCCAGTCCTTTGCTCCCTGTCCTCCGAAATAAGGAATCCAGTAAAAGGTTTTCGATTTTGACTTAATATACTGTGCTGTAATCGGGATGATACTGTCGCCCTTGTCGCGCGCATGTTCCTCATTGTAATAAAAACCAGCCAGCTCCAGGTGTTGATAGTTTTTCTCATCCCAACGACGCAGCGTTTCGTCAATGAACCATTTCGTAGCAGCAGCCCGGTTTTCTACCGTATTGAGTTTCATTTCCTTCCCGCCGATTAGCCCGAAAGCCATATTCGACTGATAAGGAACAGGAATACCCATCACAATTTTGCGTTTCCGTTCCGGCACCACGTTCTGCTTCGCCAGACTATCGAGCACCTGATTAATCGCCGAAATGGCAATACCCTCCTGAAATTGCTTGTCGAGGTACCAGTTCCAGAGCGTCGTATTGGTATTATCGGGTTGTGTATAAATAGGTCTGCCATCAGGGCCTACAATCTCCAGCATAAGGAAGCCATCGAACAGGAAATTTGGATTTCCCTGTTTATCGGTATAGTAAACATAAGGACGCATGATTTCCTTTGTATATTTAATTCCGGAAGGACGGCCGTTGTATATCAGGCACAAATCGGTCACGTAATTTGTTTGAGCTGAAAACAATTCGGGATAATTCCGGGTGTTATCCAGTTCAGCAAAGTATTCCTCAAAGTCGACTTCATTACAGGCAGAGATTCCAAGTGCTGCAATCAGTAATACGAAAAATTTATACTTTATCATATTCGTTCAGTTTACGTAGTTGACATTTATATTATTCATCCGCTTCCGGACTTGAAGGCCAGCCGGGATTTTGAACCAAATTAGGATTCGCAAAAATCTGATCTTCGGGAATCGGCATGCGGTACATTTTCGGACTGAAAACCCGCTTCTGCGTAGTCACAATTTTATAGCGTACCTTTCTGACTCCGTTGTCGTTGTACCATTCGGGAATTTGAGCCTGAATAGTTGTGAATTCCTCCGGATCCAGTTTCCAGCGACGTACATCCCAGAAGCGGTGCTCTTCATACGAAAGCTCTACCCGGCGTTCTTTCCGGAGTCTTTCGCGCATTTCCTCTTTCGACATTCCCGATGGAAGTGGTGGCATGCCTGTGGTTCCATCGCCGGGTGGAAGGTATTCGCGGTACCTTGTCAGATCGGTTGGATATTTGGCCCGTGTACGGACTTCATTTACGGCCTGAAGTGCTGTTAAACCAATTCCTAATCCGTCGACATCAGGTCCGTAATATTCATTTATGGCTTCGGCATAATCGAGCAATACCTGGGCATACCGGATATAGGGATAATTGGCATCCACAGCCTGACCGCGGTAGGCAAAAGCCGGATTCCAGGTAATATAGAGATGTAAATCAGCAAACTTGATGGAGTACACATAGGTATCCATAGGGCCCTTATACGGATCGTTGTGCTTGCCGGGCGTAGAGGTGCCATCGGTAACCCCGAATTCGGCCACCTGGTTATTTATGTCCTTCAGAATAGCGCCATTGTAGAGGCAATCGCGGTAAAAGCGTGGATCTCTTCCCTTGTAGGGATTGGCCGGATCATAACCCGACTGTGGATCTTCAATATCGAACGCCACCCCATTTTTCAACTTATCGTACTGCTTTATCATGTTGTAGGTAACCTGGTTCATTCCTCCGTTTCCGTAAGCATTCACATACAAGGCATTGGGAACACTCAAACCGGTTGGATAGCTCACCCTTCTGTTCATACGGGTAAAAATAAACTCATCATTCACCCGGGTAAGGAAAATTTTGGTGATGTCATCCATTAGCTTGTACTTGTTCATTTTGATTACTTCGGCCGCAGCTTCCGCCGCCAGTTTCCACTTTTCGGGACTATACTTTCCCCGAAAGGGAGAATCATCGGGCTTCTGAGGATTGTTCCAGAGGGGACTGGCAGCATAGAGCAAGGTGCGTGCTTTTAGCGCCAGAGCAGCTCCTTTCGTAACCCGTCCGTAATCGTTGGCATTTTCATGCTCAAGGGGCAAATCCAAAGCGGCCTCATCACATAAATCGCAAATGAACTTAACAGTTTCATCGTAGGTATTCCTTGGAAGCTTCATGTCCTCATCGGTAATCATGTAAAACTTCTCAATCAGTGGTACTCCGCCAAACTCCTTAGCCAGTTCGGCATAATTCCATGCCAACAACAACTTAGCTTCGGCTTTGCGAATGGTTTTCTTCGCCTCATCGAAATTGAAATTGACATTATAAGGAACTTTATCTATATTAGCCAGGTAAATATTGAGTGCACGAATCGATTTCCAGTACATCTTCCAGTCGAGGTTCGAGAACGAACCACTCGCAGCATCCCAGGCACCGTTGTTAAAATTATGGACATTTCCCCACTGTGCTTCGGCATGACCGTTATCGGTACTGGCTTCGAGGTACACATCGGGCGAACGCCAGCGTGCACCGGAAAGCGGACCAATAGGGATGACCGGAATCAGCTGATCATAGATATCATACAAGAAACGCTCGGCATACTGAACATTCTGAAACACCTGATCTTCGGTGATGCCCGTCTGCACATTGCGATCGAGCAAATCGGAGGTGTCGTCGCACGATACGAAACCAAGGGCAACTATACTGAATAAAATTATAATTTTCTTCATATGTTGTTAATTTTAAAAATTCAGATTTAATCCTACTGAATAAAATCGTGTTTGCGGGAAATACGGACCTCTGGAGCCAGAGGTGTATTCAGGGTCAATAGCTTTGTACTCATTGAAGGTCAATAGATTGGATCCATTCAGATACAGCCTTACACCGGTAATGTAATTGCGTTTCAGGTATTCACTCTGAATGGTATACGACAACTCAACTGACTTTAAGCGGAGATAAGCCGAATTAAACAGGTTGAAGGTCGACACTTCCCTTGTAGAGGTAGAGCCACCATTCACCTGCAAGGCCGGGTAGGTGGCAGTGGCCCGTGTATCCAATCCTTTTTCGGGATCGTACACCCAACGGCCCAGGTGGCGGGGTTGTACATTGGCCATGAACTCGTTGGTAAGTTCATGTCCATAATACGAACTCACATTGGAAGCTCCCTGGAAAAACAGGTTCAATGAAAATTGTTGATAATTGGCTCCCAGGTTAATTCCGTAAATGATTTCCGGAATACTTGGAAAACCGATAGCTCCCTTGTCGTAGTCGTCGATAACACCGTCTTCATTCAGGTCCTTAAACATTAAATCGCCGGGGTAAACAGGAAAACCAGGCTTTGGGACTTCCGGATTTTCAAGATCTTCAAAATCGTAGAACTTACCAGTCCAGGTATAACCGTACATCTGACCAATGGGATGATTTTTCTGCATCTGATAGTCGTAGCGTTTATCAACCTCGGCGATATAGTCAATATTGTTGCGGGCAAAGGTGAAGTTTCCACCAACCGTATAGCCCAATTTACCAATCTTGTCGTTGTAACTGGCTGAAATTTCAAAACCGCGGTTCGATACTTCCCCGGCATTTTCAGCCGGTAGAATATCCGAAGTCAATCCCGTTTGAGTGGGAACATCCTGGCGAACCAGCAGGATATTGCGGCGGTGTTCCTTAAAAAGATCCACCGTCAGATTCAACTTGGTGTAGAGAGCGGTCAGATCGAATCCAATGTTGTACTTGTTTGCAATTTCCCAGGTCACCTTGTCGTTACCAATTGTACCTTCACGTAATCCACGACCAGTAGTTTGTGGTTCCTTACCAAAGCGATAGGTGTAAAGGTCGAAGCTGTAATCCCATCCCGAACTTTCGACAAATTCGTAGAGGTAGAGGTATTTGAAGTTCCCGATTTTATCATTCCCCACCGAGCCATACGAGCCTCTTATTTTCAACATATCAATCCAGGTGACTGGCTTCATGAATTTTTCGTTCGAAACAATCCATCCCAACGACACAGAAGGCAGGAAGGCATAGCGCTGACCTTTGCTGAATTTATCCGAACCATTGTATCCCGCATTGAATTCCAACAGGTATCGGTCGTCGTAGCCGTAGGTAGCTCTTCCGGACACACCCCGGTAATTGGTGGGTAATGCATAGCCGTTTTTATCCTGTGTCTGAATGTAAATAGCCATAAGGCCCACCCTGTGCTTATCGTTGAACACTCGGTTATAATCGATTGCAGCCTCGAGGTGAGTACGGTTTGCACTGGATAAGGTAGAAGCCGAATAAGAAGGCATAGTTTCTGCAGAAATCAATGCATAATCGTCGCGATCGACATTGTAACGCCACAAAGCCGGCATGTGGGCATAGGTCATGGTAGAGCCATAATTGAATAAATTGGCATACATCCCGCGCAACGATAATCCTTTTGTAATAAAATCAAGTTTTTGAGTCAGGGTAACATTTGTTTGAAAACGGTTCAGCATACGTTGATGATAACCTCCACCCACCAGTTTTGCATACACATTGTTGGCTGCATAATTTCGACCATAAGCCAGCGAACCGTCGGGATTGAATATCGGGAACTCGTTGTTGGGAAGCGATACAATATCCCACCAAAAGGACCCCACATAGCGAGCACCCGATGAATCATCGTGATTCGGGTCGTTTTTCTTATCGTTAATCGAACTGAGTTTTACATTCAGCGTCGTTGACTTTGTAATTGAAAAGTCGAAGTTAGTCCTCAGGTTAAAGCGTTTGTAGTAGGAGTTTGTGGTATAACTTCCGAGGTCAAATCCGACAAAAGGTCCTCCCGAATGCAGGTATTCACCAGATACATAATATTTCACCTTTTCAGTACCTCCGTTCAGGTTGAATGAGTATTGTTGTTCGTAAAAATGATCTTTCACCAGCAAATCGCGCCAGTCGACACTCGGATGACCGTAGGGGTCGTCGTTCAACCGCCAGCGTTCGATGTCGTAGTCGCTGTATTTCGGTGCACTACCTACATTTTTAAGCGCTTCATTGTAAAGCACTGCATAGTCGTAGGCACCCAAAAATTCCGGAAAAGCAAGAGGTTGATGCATTCTCACTTCAGCTTTCACCGAGACCTTTGGCTTTCCTACCTGACCTTCTTTGGTCGTAATGAGGATGACACCGTTAGCACCCCTCACACCGTACACTGCTGTGGCAGAAGCATCTTTCAACACACTAAACTGTGCAATATCCTCGGCGTTGATATTCGAAAAAGTCGATTCGATACCATCCACCAGCACCAATGGACTGGCAGAGTTGGTGGTTGCCTTGCCACGAATAAAAATCTGGGCATCCGAAAGGGTACCGTCGTTGGAATAACGGTCGGTACCTCCACCGATATTACCATCCCCCAGGCGCACGACTGCACCGGCAATTCTACCAGCGATGGCATTGGTAAGGTTGGCAGGAGTCGCTACCTTGAGCTGTTCGTTGTTGATATTCGAAATTGCCCCTACAATACTGGCCTTACGTTGGGTACCATAACCCACCACGAGTACCTCATCGAGCTGCTTTGTATCTTCCAGCATGATAATCTTCAACTGACTCTGACCCTGTTTCACTTTTATCACCTGACGTTCGAAACCCAGGTAGGAAAATACCAGCGTTGGTGTTGCCACCGGCGATTTAAGGGTAAAAAAACCATTCACATCGGTGAGTGTACCAACCGTACGACTCTCCTCCATGGCTATACTGACCGCTATCAGTGGTTCATTATTCACATCGACAACCGTTCCGGAGATCACATAATCGCGTGCCGCAATCGAAACAGAGCTGATAAACAGAACTATACTTACTATTGTGTTTCTCATATCTTTAGTGATTTACCAATCTTTATTTTGAATTAACATCTTGTTTCTGCTGAGTTCCGATTGCGGGAACGGATAGTAATACATCTTAGGCAGAAAAACACGATTTTCGACTTCCACAATCTCATAGCTGTAGGTAAAATTCCCAAGATTTGTAATTTTCACACCACGCACCGGGCGGTTCAATACCGTTTCGGCCAGTTTCCAGCGCCGTAAATCGAAATAGCGATGATCTTCGAAGGCCAGCTCAATCTGACGTTCTTTGTAGATGGCAGTGCGCATTTTATCCTTGTCACCCACCGGAATGACACCAGCAAAATCGAGATTGCCGCGCAAACCAGCCCGCTGACGGATTAGCTTTATCGCCTGACGGGCAGTCATACCATAGGATTTTGGATCTGCATCGGGACCGTACATTTCGTTCATAGCCTCAGCATAATTCAACAAAATCTCGGCATAACGAAAAATCACGTAGGGATGAGGGCCTGAAGCAGCAGTTCCCCACCAGTTAGCAACAGGATTCATGAATTTACGCAGGTAAAATCCGGTCCGGGTGGCATTCACACTTCCGGTAACATCCGAACCTCCGGTAAAAGTCTCAACAGTATGATTATCCAGATACACCGTTCCATTATACAGAATATTAATAGCCAGGCGTGGATCGCGTCTCAGAAACGGATTCGCTGCATCGCGGGTGTTGGTCCAATCGAATTCGGTACCATCCAGTTTATAATAGGCATCCACTAAGTCGAGGGTCGGACAATTGCCTCCTCCACCGTTCTGCAATCCTACCGGTGCATTCACCTGTTCGAGGGCATTGCTGTTGGCACTTAGTTTACTGAATATCACTTCCGTATTTTTAATGGTCGTGAAAATCTGGTTATTCGCCAGGTTGCCCAGGGAATATACAGGTACAGAACCATTCTTCAGATTAATTACTTCTGCGGCCGCACTGGCTGCTTTGTCCCATTTTTCCGGATCGTATTTCCCGTGCTCTACCGTATCATACGGGCTATCGGGATTGTTGTACAATTTACTGGCAGCATACAAGTACAAACGTGACTTCAGAGCAAAAGCCGCTCCTTTCGTCGCTCTTCCGATATTAGCATCGGAAACAATAACTGGCAAATGCATCACCGCACTATCGCATAGCGATTCAATATAGGCCACGGTTTCATCAATGGTACTGCGTGGAATCGCTACGGCTTCATTTACACTGATGGACTTCAGCGGAATGGGATAGCCACCGAAACGTTTCAGCAGCTCAAAGCTCAACAATGCACGTATAAACAGCACCTGTGCATAGCTTTGATTTCGACCGCTTTCCTTCATAATTTTGTCAGAAATAAACGGATGAATCTGATCGCGGTACACATGAGTCAGGTGAATCCCGCGATAATTGTTAGTAAGAGGATTATCCGGAAGATACGTAGGTCCCCAGGCACCGGTATTCCAGCGTGAAATAAGGGTCGACTTGGGGGCAAAAACAGCCTCATCGGTTACACTGGCCAGCATGGCATTGCTGAAGCGACCGTATCCCGAAGGAACATAGGTGTATAAATTATTGATGTAATCGACCAGTTTGAGTGAGTCACCGTAGACGACACTGGCATCGGCCAAATCCAGCGGAACGGAATTAATGGTCTGATCTTCACAGGAGGAAGTCAGTAAAATAAAGCCGGTAAACAGAAATATAATTGCTCGTTTCATGTTCGTAGGATATTAAAAGTTGATATTTAAACCCACACTTACTGCCCGTGTAATCGGATAGCGGGTATCAGTCGATTCTGGATCGAATGCAGTGATCGCCGACCAGGTCAGTAAGTTGGAACCATTCACAAACAGACGCGCTTTAGAAATTCCTGCAGACTGCAACACAGTTGAAGCGAAGTTATAGCCCAGTTCAAGGTGTTTCAACCGCAGGAAAGACGCATCTTTCACCCAATACGAACTGGTTGCGTAATTGTTGGTGGTTGTAAAGGAAAGACGCGGATAAGAGGCATTCTGTCCTGAACCCGGTTGCCAACGGTTTAGATGTTCTTCTGTAGCATTTCCCCGACCGTTGTACATTGCCCAGTGCAAACCCGCTGTCGATTGATAGGTATCGATATTTCCCAATCCTTGAAACAAAATCGTAAAGTCGATGTTTTTCCAGCTAAAACCAGCCTGAATTCCATATACAATTTCGGGAATAGCCGGTTTGCCAATATTCTGCACATCGCTTTCATCAATTACATTGTCCCCGTTCAGGTCCTTATACTTCAAATCGCCGGGCTGCACAGTTCCCAGAAAACTATGATCGGGAAGTGCGTTGAAGTCATCCTCTTCGACAAAATAACGGTCGAATACATAGCCAAACCTTGTCCCATAGGGATGACCGGTGCGGTACATCCAGGGATAGGCCTGATCCTGTTCATCCTGAAAAACTATTGTATTGCGGGCAAACGAATAATTGAAACCCACGAAATAGGTAAAATCGCCAGCTTTGTCATTCCATCGCAAATCTACTTCAAAGCCCCGGTTATTCATCTTTCCTACAGGATTGTAAAAATCGTCGCCATACATCACCGAGACAGCATTTGCAACCAGGATGTTGCGGTTTTTCTCATCGAACAAATCTAGTGTTCCGCTCAACTTATTTCCGAACAAACCAAAGTCGATACCCAGATTCGACTTCAGCGTACGTTCCCATGTGATGGTAGTATTCAGGATACGGGCTTCGCTGATACCTGTGGATTGAGTAGGAGTAGTTCCAAAGAAGGCGCCCGAAGCTGTACCAAAGGCAGGAAGGTATTCGTAGTAGGGATTAATCGTATTTCCTGTCTGCCCAAACGAGCCGCGGAGTTTCAGAAAGTTAAGGTGATCACTTTTCAGAAAATCTTCTTCGGAAAGTATCCATCCGGCAGCAGCAACGGGAAAGAAACCATAGCGGCTCGTTGTCGGGAAACGGTTGCTTCCACTGTACGAAAAGCTTAAATCGAGTAAATAGCGGTTGAGGTGACGGTACGAAAACTTCCCTTTCAGCCCCTGATAGTTGTCGGTAAGACTGGTATAGCGGTATTCTTTCGTTTGCTGACGGTCGACCAAAAGCAGGGCATTGAAATAATCCAAGGCCGATTCTTTTGTATAATTGAGACCAATAAGCTGGTTGTAATCACGATTCATCGCATTGTATCCTCCTGAATTAGATATTTCGGAATCAAGACCGGAAATAAACCATCCGCTCATGGCCGCATTGGTTCGATGAACCGCATAGGTTTTGGTACGGCTCGTATAAATCTGCGCATAACTGTTGAATCCGATATTCCCAAATACATACAAGCCCTGTAACAGACGGTCGAGCTTATAGCTAAACTGAATAGTCGACGATATATAATTAGTTTCCAACGATGTAAAACCGCGGTAATTTAAATGTCCATATGGATTGTTGGTATAGTTTTGGGTCCCCATCAGTTTGCCAAGGTAATTAAGCGGTTGAAATGCATAGGCAGGTGTTCCGTAAATTACCGACAGCATTGATTCGTCGTAGTTGGAGGCAAAACCTCCCGGCATATTGCGGGTATCTTTTTTGGACTTAATATCGGCGCTCAGCGAAAGATTCTTATTCACATTCACATCGACATTACCGTGCAGATTAAAAACGTCCACTTCGGTATTGGTACTGTAGGTATTGACGCGCTGATCGGTATTAAACACCCCTGTATTGTGGAAATAACTACCAGCCAGGTAGTACCGAACCGTTTCCGAGCCACCTGAGAAATTGACATTGTGACGAGTAAGTACAGTATTGTTCTTTAGCATTAAATCCACCCAGTTTACATTCGGATATTCATAGGGCGATTTATTGTCCTTGTAACCCTGTATATCTTCTTCCGGGAAAAAGACCATTGCATTGGGGTTATCGTTCAGCATGGCTTCGTTGTACAACACCGCATAATCGTAGGAATTGACAAACTTCGGCAGTTTAAGAGGAGTCTGAAGCGCTGTTCCTGTGTTGTAGCCAACCTTAAGCTTTCCTTTTTCTCCTTTGCGGGTTTCAACAACAATTACGCCCGAAGTAGATTTCAGACCGTATAATACGGTAGCAGCAGCATCCTTTAATACTGTTATGGATTTAATATCGTAGGGATCGAGCATCCGAATGTCGGAAGTCTGGAATCCATCCACGATATACGTTATACCGTTCCGGTGGAAGGAGTTCACACCACGCAAATACACAGAGCCGGATTCGATTCCGGGCATGCCGGTTTCCTGAACCACGGCCAGACCGGTCAGGCGGCCAGCCAACATGTTGAACCGGTTTGAGCCAGCTATATTCTCCATTTCCGCACCATCGACCGAAGAGATAGCCTCGGTCAGGTAACGAAGTGGCCTGGTTTGGTACAGCAGTGTTTCTTTAATCGAGTCGTTGGAAAACCGATTGGCTTTCGACTGGCTTGCAGAAGACCCGGAAGTTGCCATGATAGAAGGACTGATCATCGTAAAGAAGAAAATCAGACGCATCAGGATGTTTCTATTCCAATTCATTATACTAGATTTTGGTATTAAAATATCGGCCCTGTTAGTTATATCCTTTATTTTCAATAATCAGCTGTACGTTTTTTCGCATCTCAATAAGCTGATTGTTTGAGAGCATAAAGAAAGAAATAACTTATAGCAATCTAAATCCAAATAACGTAATTTAATCCTCATAAAACGAAATTCAAAATTCATCTGTCATTGATTATTAAAACCTTGAATTTGCCAATAAACACAAGTATGTTTCATTTTGTCCTTTACTCCTCCTGATTAGCGTTAAATGAGGATGAAACTGCGCAAAAAAGGTTTCATTTTTCAGGCAATCCGGCTTAATTTGTATGTTAATAATATTATCTGAAATCATGACCACACAATCGCGCAGAGATTTTCTCAAAAAAAGCATAGCCGGGGCAGGTGGTATCTACCTGGCTTCAACAGGAATTACCAGTGCTGTTACCGAAAACAGGCACATCACACCCAAGAAGATACCCTTTGACCCGTGCCGGAAAACGATTACCATTGCAGCTGCCGATTTACAATTTGAACGCGAGCCGCTGCTGCATCCCTTTGGATTCAAAGGCGGCTATTTATCCGAATTATGGCAGTCCGTTGCAAAGGTGCAGAGTGATTCAGGACTGTATGGCATCGGTTTGGGAATACAAAGCGTACTGTGGTCGGATAGCAACATCTTTTCTTCGTATCCCGAATCGGGTGGAAATGCATTGATGTATGCCCTCACCGCCAGAGCACTTCAAATCATTAAAGGAATGAAATTCCAAACGCCGGTTGGTCTGCTCGATGAAATTGTGCCGGAACTTTTCGAATATGGCAAGCGAATTACAGCCAATGCCAATCTCCGCCTTACTTTTGTGCTCAATGCCCTTGTACCCGTCGATAATGCATTGTGGGTGCTCTATGCCCGCGAAAACGCTATCACTGATTTTGATGAGCTGATACCTGCGCCCTACAAAGCTGCTTTTACGGAAAAACACGACAAACTGGCTGCCATTCCGCTTATTTCGTACAATGTAAGTTCAGCGGATATCCGAAAGGAAGCCGACAACGGATACTTCTTCATGAAGATAAAGATTGGCCAGGCCGGCACCCAACAGGAAATGCTCGATAAAGATATGGCCCGTCTGACGCAGATTCATTCGGTTTTGAAAGATCTCCGGACTCCTCATACCGAATCGGGCAAGCTTCCCTATTATTTCGATGCCAATGGAAGGTATGAAAAGAAAGAGACTTTATTGCGATTTCTGGATCATGCGGCTAAACTAAAGGCTCTGGATCAGATTGCCCTTATAGAAGAGCCCTTCCCGGAAGAAAAAGAAATTCAGGTGGGCGATATTCCGGTACGACTGGCTGCCGATGAAAGTGCGCATTCAGAGAAGGATGCGTTGCATCGGATTCAACTGGGCTACAAGGCAATGGCACTCAAACCGATTGCCAAAACCCTGAGCATGACGATGAAAGTGGCTGCTGTATCACTGCAAAAAAACATCCCCTGTTTTTGTGCCGATCTAACGGTTAATCCTGTGATGGTGGAATGGAACAAAAATGTGGCTGCACGCTTACATTCCTTCCCCGGATTAAAAAATATCGGATTGGTGGAAAGCAACGGCCATCAGAATTATACCAATTGGGAGCAAATGAAGACCTACAATCCTGCTCATCAACAATCCTGGGCAGAAGTAAAAAAGGGTTTTTACCATACCAGCGAAGCTTTTTTTGAAAAAGGAGGTGGTATATTCGACCCACTACCTCACTACGAGAATCTATTTACGAAGAAATAAATTAACCTTTAAAAAATTCAATAAAATGAATCAAAACACAGGAAGACGGGATTTTATTAAAAAGGCCTCACTGGCTATGGCCGCCATGTCGGTTGCTCCGGGCGACCTCTCGGCAGTAGTTTCCAAACAACAACCGAAAAGGGTTATTGGTCCGAACGATAAAATCAGAGTGGGATTTATCGGAGTTGGCAACCGCGGGACTCAGTTGTTGCATATGTTCATGGAGAATCCCGACTGCGAAGTGGCAGCTCTTTGCGATGTATATGAACCCTTTACTACGCGCGATTATTCAAAGGTGGAGCCTCGTTATATAAAGGACATGACCACTAAGATCCCAAAGATGGGCGAGAAATTCCCCAACAAAGTGAAACTGTACACCGATTACCGTAAGTTACTGGACGATAAAACCATCGATGCGGTTTGTATTGCCACTCCCGACCACTGGCATGCAATTCAGACCATCGATGCTATCAATGCCGGAAAGGATGTTTTCGTTGAGAAACCACTTTCGAAAACAATTGCTGAAGGACGGGCGATGGTAACGGCTGGCAACAACAGTAAACAGATTATTTCGGTAGGACTTAACCGCCGTGGTGCTCCGACTTTCCAAAAGCTGGCCCGTGAAATTCCGGCAGGAAAAATCGGTAAGGTCACCTTTGCCAGCTGCTGCCACGTAAGCAATATGGCTCCCAATGGTATAGGAAAATTGTTTCCTGAACAGCCGCCAAAGGACCTGGATTGGAATATGTGGCTGGGACCGCGCGCATATCGTCCGTATCAGTATAACATTGCTCCGTACATGTATCGCTGGTGGGAAGATTATGGAAATCAGGTGTCGAACAACGGCGTGCATTACCTCGACCTGATTCGCTGGCTGATAAACGAAGAAGCACCAACTGCTGTTAGTGCTCACGGTGGAAAATTCGCTGTCGACGACGACCGTACCATTCCCGACACCATGCATGTTACCTACGAGTTTGCATCGGGAGTAATCGTAACATTAAGTATTCTCGAAGCCAGCTCCGGCAGCATGATTCCCAGTGGATTTCTGGAATTGAGAGGTACGAAGGGAACACTTCATACAGGCGAAAACGATTATAAAATTACGCCAACCCGCCCGGGACAGTTTGCTACCTGGAAAAGTCTGATGGATCCTGAAGTTATCTCGCTGGATAATAAAGATGAATTACTGATTGATGGCAGCTATAAAAACAGTGCTGCCACGCTTATCCGAAACTTCCTCGACTGCATTAAAACACGTGAACAACCGTTAGCTACACTGGAAATCGGACATCGCTCCACGTCGATGGCTCACCTGGCAACTATTGCCATGCAAACTCAGGAACGCCTGCTGTGGGATGCAAAAGAAGAACGGTTTATCAATAGTGATGCAGCCAACAAACTGCTTTCGTACGACTACCGCAAACCCTGGAAACTGAATGTGTAAGTTCTTAAACTCAAAAGAAAGGGTGTCGTTGAAACAAATCAACGACACCCTTTTCACACCAACAACATCGACAACAAACAATTTTTTACAATTTCAATTTTAGTACTTCCAAATCACCTTCAGCAGTAATAACCCGCAGCAAATAAATCCCTTTCATGCCGGAAACAGAAACAGAGCTATCTTTCGCCGTCCGGCGATGCACAATTCCGGGGACAGAAATCAATTCCATCGACCGCGGGGTATTTCCTTCAACAATCAACTGGTCTCCATTTCGTCGTACTTTAAGGGTTGAAACTGAAAGTTCTTCCTTATAGGTCGAAACCAAAACATCCTTCAGGGTGTATTTGCCAAAACCATTGGTCGACGAAAGCACAAAAACCTCAATATTGTTTCCCGACCTGCGGGCATGTACATCGCCCCAGCCATTCAGATTATAGTCCCAACCCAGTGAAGGTGTTGTTCCGATAACTTCAATACGACTCAAATCACCGGAAGGAACCCGCAGAATATCGGCACGTTCCTGAACCAATTCTATCGGTGTGAGGGCTTTCGACCGGTATTTGAAATAAACCAGAATATCATCATCGCCATCTTTGGCAACAAACTTCACAGAAGTGCCCCAGCGGCGAATCACATCAGACGATGAAACACCCAGCGAATCACCATTGGCATCGTATTTAACCAGTTGCATTTCCGACTCCTTGTAATAATAGTTCCCTTCTGGAGTTGTGCATATACTGCTTTGAATACTTTTTCCGGTTACCGGGAATAGTTCTTCTGGTTCATTCACAAAAAAAAACCGACCCTCGCGGGCAGGATCCGGCTTCATCGACCAACACAACACATCAGCAACACCCGACACCTTATTGGTAACCAGTATACGGGCCGTACCATCGCGGTAATTTCCTGCGACTTCAATCTTATCCCCGAAACGTCCGGTCGGATAACGGCTACCTGTATGGTAATCGACCACCACTTCGGGCAATTCATTCTCATTCTCCCATTTATACACCTTAAACTGATACAAATCGGATCCGGCTTTAGGACCCACCACATTGGCAAGCAATAATACCCCGTCATCCGTGAGTCCGCCATCGCCAATAGAAACCAGATTTCCGGCATTAGTTGCTGCAATCCTGTTGCCCACAGGAAGTGTATCATTATAGGTCCCCGTGGCTGCATCGTAGCTCAACACTCTTGCTTTTCCGTCGCCGGCACGTGTAAAGACAAAAATACGATCGTTACCCTTCATGGTGCCAAAAGCGAAGTTTCGGGTCGAACTACTGCTGGTAGAAAAAAGTGGTACAACAGTCCCGGGTAGTGCAGGTGCATCCGATGGTTGGTTGGCGTTGCAAAACGACCAGTTTGCAGTTACCGTTAGTGGCGAACTACGATCGGCCACAAACTTGCAAAAGGTATGATAGATAGCCTGGTCGGCCGAATCAGTTGATACAGATAACTCGTACAGTGCTTTTGATCCCTGGTAATAGGTAATTCGCTTATTTTCCCAAATACCGTGGCGGATAAACGCCTCCATGTAATTGGCAAGCCGATAATGCCACGACAGTCGACTCGTCAGAATTCGTTCGTCGAATTCCATTTCCATGTCCATATTGTGATCAACAGCAATCTGACAAGCCAGTTCAAGACGATCGGTAATGAGCGGCTCCTTGAAAAAATAATTGGGCTGGAGCCATGCATAATTGAACTTCAGGTTTTTCCATTCCGACCATCCCGGCGAATTGAAATACGGAATCCAGTTGAAACTATAATTCAGCTTGTTGAGATAATCGGCCAGAGGTGCTGTGATAGTACGGGAATTGGAAGCCTCCTCAGCAATCCAGTAAAAACCGGCCAGCTCGAGCTGATCATATCCGGCCTCACTGAATTTTTTGCGCACATAATCGATGTACCAGATGCTCGCATCAATACGATCCTGATTGTTGGCAAAATTCAGCACCACACCATCTTTTACCGAACCCCACTGGGTCTGCGTTTTAATGGGCTCGGGCATTCCAATTACAATTTTACGTTTTGAACCGGGACGACCAATTCGTTTAGTGGCTGCATCCACCACTTTATTCAGAGCTCCCAGCGCATAATTCTTTTGAAAGAAATAATCAACCAGGCGTTTCCAGTCCGACTGGCTTGCCGGTGTTGAGGTATAACCGGTTGCAAACGAAACGGTATTTCCATCCTTAATTTCCAACAAGAGGTATCCATCGAACATCCAGCGCTCATTGCCCGATTCATCCACATAGGTCACATAGGGCTTAATTCGGGCATCGTCCCACACATAACTGCGGTGCGATCCTCCTCCATACAGCAAAACCATGTCACGGCTATCGGGTAAGGTTTTCCGTTCGCTCTCCCAACTGTAGATGGTATCGGCAGGAACTTCGTAGGCCGAACCAGTATACTGGCCCGTCACATACTGTATGGTAAGGAAAACAGAAATCAGTAAAAGTAAGCTACGAAATGGCATCAGTAGTTAGTTTAGTGAAACAATTCGGGGAGCCGATAAAAAGGTATCGATAGCGAGTGGAGAAGGGATATACATGGTTCTGTAGGAAACTTCTTTGGAAGGATCCACATTAGCCAGGCGCAGCGGATTAACATAACCAGCATTCAGGATCACACTATCGACCTGCGTATTTGCAGTAGTGGTGTACGACACTTTAACTCCGATATCTTCAGAATTGATGGGCGAACCAAGAAACAACGAAAGACTTCTGGTTGAAGCAGTGAACAAGCGCGAAGTAAGCACACGGCTGGTTAGAGTCGATTGGTAACGCGAACCATACACCCGGATTATCTTTTCGAATGGAACCGATCGATGGCCTTTGTTATCGTAGGTATGTACCTTCATCGTGTAATTACCCTCAGCAATGTTTTTCAGACCAGTTGGGCCACCAATCACCACATCGAACGAATCGACAGATGAAGTTTTAACAACATCCACAAAAATTGAGTCGTTGTAGGGACTCCAGAAGAATCCAACCGATTTACACCGTGGGTCCGAAGCCCAGAAGCGAACTTTAACGCGTTCCTTTCCCGGAAAAACATGCACCGAATCCACTTTCCCAATATAAATCTGCTCTCCCTGCGAAAGATATATATCGTGTTTAGCATTCATATCCGAACAGCTGGTCCAGCTAATAAGAACAACAACCAGGGCCGAAATGATAAAAAAAGCTCTTTTCATATAATTCTTCTTTACACGTTATTTTTCAATTAAACCCCAGAATGCCAGCTCGTTGATATGAAGGCCTGACGACCCACTCCAGGTACTGATGAGCTTGAACCGGATGTATTTAACCGAGGGGGCATCGATGGGGAATTCGAACTCCTCGCCGGCCTTAGCATAGGCATCGTCTTCAGCAGTAATAGGATCCCCCGATTTCCCGCCAGAAGGTCGTTTCGATTCGAAATGGCCCAGTTTAGTCCATTTCCCGTTCTCTTCCCAACCCAGCGTTTCATTATCGCTTGCTGCAGCCAGGTCGTTGGTTCCCCACCATTCCATTTCTTTTGGATTATGCAGCGCAAACAAGTAGTCGATACGTTGCCAAACCCTGAAGCGGGAGAACTTAGCTTTCACGCCAAGATCAATGGTAAAGAAAGGCATAATGGGATTTCCAGTCATAATATAATATGCATTTTCACGCACATTCGTGATATCGTCCCACATTTGCGGCATCGGGCCACCAAAAGCGGTATGCTGTTTAAACCGTGAACTCAGGTTGAATGCTTTAAATCCTGTTTTGGGAATCAACTCTTCAAATAAAGGTTTAATATTCACCTCCAGCGTATCGGTGTAATTGTAATAAATATCACGAACATAGATACCAAAAGTGGTAAGCGTCGAATCCAGTCCACGCACTGCTTTTTCAGCCATCGATTCCGAGGAGTAGAAATTCTCAACATAGGTGAATTCACCTGTCGCAGGATTTTTGCGAAGCACTTCCACAACAATATCCTCCTTCAGCGGATTTTCCCAGGTAAGTTTAAAACCACCCCAGGTAGTACTGGCCTTCAATGCATTTACAATCGTATAGATGGGTGCATCCAGTGGTTCTATTTCAACACTCACCGGCTCCGATTCATTCTGACTTGCATCCACAGCTATAAGCTGAATAACCTGCTTCTTCGATTTACCGAAACCCTTAATGAGCATCGTATTACTGAAAACCGAGGTTTTTGCAACCCGTACTTCTCCATTTGCCAACGGATAAGCTGCTTTTACGTACAGCAAATCAGCTTCGTCGGGGAGATCGTAACTTAATCTGACAGCACCCGGAAGATTTACTACCTTCACATTTGAAATGGTTTTGGGCGCAATGGCATCCACCGGATACTGACCCACCGTATAGTCTTCACACCCTGTCAGCCACAGCATGAAGATAAATACACCACTATATACTAATATTTTGTTCATATTCAATATTTTACCAGGATTGTTACTACTCAAACTTTCCGTTGATTACCAATACGGATTCTGAATCAGATTGGGATTCGTACGCAGCGAATGCTGACGAATAGGCCACAGGTATTCCTTGGTCGAAAACTCCATTATATGCAAGGTCACCACATTGTAGTAGTCAACAGAAGTTACACCTTTTACATTCCAGGCTTTTATCGGACGATTCAGAACCTCGTCGGCAATTTTCCAGCGGCGTAAATCCCAGAAGCGCTTTCCTTCAAACGCCAGTTCGATAGAACGTTCACGCTGAATAATTTCCCGCAAACCCGATTGATTGGCGGGTTTATCAGGATATTTGGAATGCTCCTGCCAGCTTTGCACCACTCCTTTAAGTCCGGCTCGTGCACGAACGCGGTCAATGTAATCATATACCATTTCATCCGGACCGGAATATTCATTACGGGCTTCGGCATACATCAGGTACAAATCGGCCAGACGAATAGCCGGAAAAGTCATGCGTATCGGAATAAAACTAGTGGTCCCGGCGGATTCGAAATTTGAATATTTTTTCAGGTAATAGCCTGTAATATTATACCGAATAGAGCTTACCTTACCCGACACTTCGTTGGCTTTTCCCATTAAAATCCAGGATTCTGTCTCCGAAGTTCCAGTTCCCACTTCCTTAAATCTTCCGTTTCCGAACCATACACCTCCATCGAAACCCAGATTGGCATAGAAACGCGGTTCACGGTACTGATTCAACTTGGCAGTGATAAAGTTTTCGCTGATGTAATATTTCTGATTTTTAGCAGCTGCCGGAGAATAGCGGTCTTCGTAATCGTACGTAGGATCTTCTTCGATTGGGACACCATTATTTGAATAAAACAGCTCTGCGATATGAATCGGTGCAGAGAAAATTGGCTGTCCGATGGAATTCTGAACGTGGGTAAAGGTAAAGGGAGGGATGGAAAATCCCTGCGACAGCTGTAGGTTATTTTCCGACATTCCCCAGATAATTTCCTGATTCCATTTCACTCCGTAGGAATTCCGTATCGACATCACAGTGCGCGTTGTATCCGACACTGGATAGCGAACATCGTTGAACTCATACAGCTGATGATTTGCTTCTCCGGCAATCTGAATAGCCTCTAAAGCTGCATCCATTGCCAGTTTCCATTTTTCAGGATCATACTCCTGACTAAATAGATGAATCCCACGATTATCCTTCATGGAAGCATAAGCGGTATTACCATTAAACAAGGGACTGGCGGCAGTAAGCAAAACTTCAGCTTTAATTGCCTTAGCTACCGGAAGAGTTACACGACCTAATTCCTGTGCCACATCCTGTACCTGCAAGGGTAAATCTTCGGCAGCTTCATCGATAAGCGAAACTACGTACTTCACCACACTATCAACGGGCTCACGATACACCTGAACTTCTTCGACAGAAGCCGAAATAGGCAAATTTTCCCTTACAATTGGAATAGGACCATACATACGCATCAGGTAATAATGATAATAGGCCTTCAGGAATTTCACTTCTGCAATCCATTTTTCTCTTTCGGTAACTGAAATATCAATCACTTTATTGATATTTTCAAGGAAAATATTGCAATCGCGAATACCAATATAGAGATTGGACCCACTATTTCCTCCATCCCAAAAATTAACCAGCGGATCAGAGATGTTTTGCTGTCCCCTTTTCAGGTTATAGGTATTAAACGCACTCAGCGAACTGGAATAACTGGCATCCAGATCGTGAATCCAGATTTCGTCGCTTCCTAAAATGGAAGGATCAATAGCTGCACGTCCCAGATTGGGAATATAGGAGTAGCAGGTAAAAAGATATTTTTCAGCCGATGTCCGGTTACGAAATGCATAATCAATAGTGGCCACGTTATCGGGCACGACATCGAGGTAGTCACCACATGCATTCAGCAGCAGGGTCGCCGACATTAACAGGATTATATAGATACTCTTCATACTGAATCTGAATTAGAATGTTAACTGAAAACCTACATTAAACACTTTCTGAACAGGATAACCCAGTCCGTTACCTGCCATTTCAGGATCCCACAGGTCGAAATTACTGAAGGTAAACAGGTTTGTGCCACTGGCATATACACGCAACACACTCATTTTAAACTTCTCTATCACCTTACGCGGAACACTGTAGCCCAATTCGAGCGATTTCAGTCTCAGAAATGAACCATCGCGCATAAACCATGTACTTACCTGCGTATTGTTTTCAAGAACGATGGGCGATAACCGGGGCCATAAGGCGTATAAATCCTTGGTTGTTTCGGTCCAGTGATTATCGGCATACACCTTTAGAAGTGCGTTTTTGGAGGTCACTGAGCCTGTACCATCCACATCCACGAAAGGAGAAGTAGCCGTGGGATCAATCCAAAAGGACTCGCGGGCCAGTCCCTGGAAAAAAGCAGAAAAATCAAATCCCTTGTAGCCTGTAGAGAAACCAAAACCATACACAATTTCAGGTTCGGTCGGATGTCCGATGGGCACTCTGTCGAGCGTGGTAATTAATCCATCACCATTGATATCCTTGTACTTGATGTCGCCACCTGAATACTCACCAAATGTTTGCTGTGGGCTGTTGGCTACATCAAATTCGTCGATAAACAAGCGTTCAGCAACATATCCCCAGCGTTGTGAAATGGGCTGTCCTACTCTTTCGAGCCAGGGTGTCAGCGTATTATCCACATCTTCGTACACTTCAAAGCGTGAAGTAGCATAGGTGAAATTCAAACGACCGGTAATCCACCAGTTTTTGTTGAACGAATGGTTATAGTCAAGCGAAACATCGATACCTCGCGCACTTGCTTCACCCACATTGGAGGCGGGTGTGGCCTGAAGACCCATAGTAGTGGGAATATTGGCTCGCGACATAAGGATATTTTTGCGGTACTCGTGGTACACATCTAGCATCAGGTCGATTTTATTAAAAAGCCCAATTTCAGCTCCCAGGTTTAATTTATTGGACACTTCCCAGGTAATCATCTCGTTGGCATACCTCGAAATCGAAACTCCGTTGAGCGAGTAACCAAAATCTTCACCAAATACGAATCCTTTACCTGAATTATTCATATTCACTTCCGAGAGGTAGAAGAAACGGTCGTTGGCATCGCCAATAGCATCGTTACCCACCCAACCGTACGTTCCTTTCAGCTTCAGGTTGGAAACCACATTTGAAACTCCTGTCGGCCAATAAGGCTCGTTGGATACAATCCATCCGAGACCTACCGAAGGGAAGAAGCCAAAGCGTTCTTTCTTGGCAAAACGTTCCGATCCATTGTAGCCGAAGTTAAATTCGGTAAAGTAGCGCGAATCGTACGAATAAGTGAAACGGCCCGACACACCCAGGTTGCGCGAAGGCAACGAAAGCGAAAGCGACCCGGCGTTTGCCGTCTGGAAATTACGCATGGTGGAAACCAACAACCCACTTACGCCGTGTTTATCGTCGAACTCGCGATCGTAATTTACTGCAAATTCGCCGTAGGTTGAGGTAGTAATATCCTTCGCACCCTCGTTGTAATTGAGGTACTCGGTACCTGTTGTTGGATTTATATTGTACAGTGAATACGAATTGGTATGTTTATCGTAACCGGTTGGAATATAATAAAACGGATTATAATAGCGAGAAACCGTAAAATAGGAATAGCGATTGGTATTGAATAATCCACGAACCGATAAGCCTTCGGTAATAAAATCGAGTTTTTGTTTCAACTCAAACTGAGCCAGCATCACCGATTTGGAGTAGTTTCGGTAACCTTTCACCATATCGGCATAGGGGTTGATATACGAACCATCGTCGTAATTACCAAACATGATGTGCTGAACATGAGCCGTTTCAGGGGTTGATGGATAATAGGCCGGGAATAAAACAGGGTCGGTACGCATCACTTTCTGATACAATTGCGATCCACCATCAATCGGACCTGTATAATCGTCGAATGCACCGTGCAGACGAACTACCGCTTCGGTTGAAGAGGTTATATTGATATTGATATTCGAACGAAGCAGGTATTTTTTCAGGTCGATATTACTATTAAAGTTATTCAGTTTATCTACATTAAGTATTCCATTGTCCTGGTTGTAGGTAGCCGCGATATAGTAGCGGGCTACTTTTCCACCCCCGCTTACATTAAAGTTGGCGCGACGGTTGGTTGCATACTGTTTAAAGAGGGTACTGTACCAATCGGTAGCAGGATAAATAAGTGGATTAACACCGCGGGATGTATTCTCAATCTTTTCCATTGAGTAAGGAATGGTACTCAGGGGGTTGCGGGTGAGTACCGCTTCGTTATTTAAACGCATATAGGTTACCGGATCGGCCAGGTCGACAACCTGTGTGGGTTGAGAAGTAGCTGTTTCGTAGCGGAAGGAGATGGTTGCTTTCCCCTCACGGCCTTCTTTGGTGGTTACCATAATTACCCCATTCGCACCACGTGCTCCATAAAGAGCAGTAGCAGCGGCATCTTTCATAATTGAAAAGCTGGCTATATCATCTGTTTGAAGACGGGCTAAATCGCTTGAATTCATTTCGATACCATCGATAAGAATCAGCGGACCACGGGCATAGGAAAAGGAAGTAACACCACGTACGAAGAAACTGGCGTTGTCTTCACCCGGCTCGCCACTACGCTGATAGGATATTAAACCCGACATCCGACCGGCCAATGCAGTGGTAAGGTTACTGGTTGGCACTTTCAATTCACCCGGCTTAACAGTTTCGATAGAAGCAAGTACACTCTCTTTTTTCTGTTTGGCAAAAGCTACCACTGTAACTTCATCCAGCTCGTCAACCTTTTCCTTCAGAATTATTTTTAAATTACGCTGACCAGCTACATTGATTGTCTGGGTTTCAAGGCCTACAAATGAAATGGTTAACCTATCGTTTGAACGAACTTCAATCGTAAAATTTCCATCGAGATCGGTAATAACACCCGCTGTAGTCCCCACGATAGTTACCGAAGCTCCCGGAATAGGCTGTCCTGATTCGTCGGACACTATTCCCTTTACAGTCATCCGAGTTCCATCCTGTTGAAGTGCACTGAGACTAAGTTCAGAAATTGTATGGGCATCAACACCTCTGTTTTTTTCAATAACAGTGGTTGCATTCAGGTCCGAATAAGCGATATTCAGACATCCCAGCAGGAGAAGGGCGAAAAAGCCATTTTGAAAACCTGATAGTTTGACCATTTTAGCTTGAATAATAGGCTTAAAATTCATATTTTGAACTATTAAATAATTGATTGTAAGACAAACAGAGCTCAACCGACAAAAAAACTCAAGCCTGCCGCTGTGCAATTTCCCTGAAAAAATGATTAGGGGAGTAAAAAGTCAGACGAAGCCGATTGCATCGTCTGACTAAATTAAACATTATCAGAACGCCATTTTAAATGTTTTGGCAACATCTCCGGCTTTTACCCGTACCAGATGCATACCTTTAAAATCAGAAGTCGTAACCAGGCTAGAATTAAGAACATGGTGTACACGATGACCCATGATATTGAAAATTTCAACCTCAGTAGCCTGAATGCCATCCACTCTCAGTGAACCGTTGGTGTTGGTCAGCTTTATTTTGTCTTCCATGGAAGCCGATGAAGTCTGCGTATTCAGATTCTGAATGGTATACATGGCAAAACCATTGGTAGTAGAGAAAGCAAACACTTCGATATCGTTTCCAACTTTACGGGCAACAAAATCGTTCCAGCCATTCAAGTTGTACTCAGGGCCCAGCGATGGAGTAGCAGCAATAACCGATACTTCTGCCAGATTTCCATTAGGTACTCTCAGAATCTCAACCAATTCCTGAACCGGCTCTTCCGGAGTTAACGGTGCAGAACGGTATTTGAAGTAAGCAATGATGTCATCGTTACCATCTTTGTAAATATATTTCACCGGGCCGGCCCATACACGAATGACTGATGTGGACCCTTCGCTGATGGAGTCACCGTTGGCAGCGTAATTCGACAGATTTTTCTGTGCATCCTTGTAATAGTAACCGCCTTCAGGTGTCACAGCTACCGAAGGCTGTGTACTGTTACCGAACACATTTACTGTAGGAGCAGGTACATTGTTAAACTTAAAGCTTCCCGGATTTTCAGTGTCAGGAATCATCGACCAACACATTACTTGTGCATAACCCAGTTTTTTGTTGGGAGAATATACTTTTGCAGTTCCATCAGCAATACTTCCGGTCATTAATGCTTTGTCGCCATAACGTTCTTTTACACCGTCAACAGTCCAGTTAATAACCAGTTTGGGAGCATCTGTTTCATTGTCCCACTGATATACCTTAAAAGGTTTACCTGTATCTGCCACATTGCACATCAGCAACTTACCATCTGTAGTTACATCTCCATCACCGATAGCAACTAAACCACCACTTACTCCTGTTACATTTAAAGAAGCAGCCAGCGTACCTTCTGCGGTTTCATACGCCAACACCTGTGTAGCTCCCACACGGGTAAACACAAACATTCGGTCGTTGCCGTTGAAAACGCCAGCAGCAATATTGCGCGTCGAACCTACAGCCGGAGGCATGGGAATAAGTGTAGCATTGTTGGCAGGCGATAAGGGTGGATTTCCACCTGCATTGGTGTACGACCAGTTGGTCACGACAGTTTGAGCACTCAACACTGAAGCTATGCAAATCATTGCATACATGAATGTAATTTTTTTCATAACACTTTACAATTAGAATTAGACTTAAATAATTTTTTGCGCTCCATGCTTATTCCATAAGCACTTCACAGGTTAACATTGAATACCTAATGCAAATTAATAGAAAATGAATCCATTAAAAGAGTAAATTTCGCAAACCTTTCCTCAAATAGCGCAAATAACATCTGCACAGCATTTACAACCAGGTAGTTTAGAAATCATTAATCAAGGATTTGTTTCAATTTCGTTAATTTCTCCTGCAACACCGGATATGGTACATCCTGAACTGCTATCTTTTGTTCAATAGCTATTGTTGCTGCCACGGCAGCCGACTGCCCCAGTATCATGAATACAGGTTCCATGCGCAACGAACCAAAGGCGATGTGAGTAGCACTGATACATACCGGAACAATCAGGTTGCGGCATTCTTCGGCCCGGGGTACAATCGAACGATAACTCACCCCATAGGGTTTCAGCCCACGGGCTTCAACATTTCCTTCGTTTTTTACATATCCATTCTCATCGATAAACCGTTGGGTGTGATGCGAATCCATACCATACCCGGCCATACAAATAACATCGGGAGCTTTCACAATGCCTTCGCAGTTGTATTGTGTCATCACATACGAGCTTATCATACGGCGTGCTTCCCGAATATACAATTGTTCCTGCCAGCCATCTTCTGAATGTTCATCTTTACAGGTTCCCCATTGTGAAACCACATCGCGCACTTCTTTTGGAATTCGGGGATGATAGGCGAGTGTCCACATTAATCCCTGCTGATAACTGCGGTGTGCTTTAACTATCTTCTCACGTTCTTCGTAACTGGCATCGGGATAGTTGTAATTCTGGCCAATAAAATCGGTAGAGAATCCTTTCTGATTGTTGGTATCCGTCTTGCGGTTGGGCATGGGAGTATTAATCCAGGGCACCAGCGGATCGCCATAGAAGTACATTTTTGAAACAGGACCTTTTGCCGCTTCGTAGTTGCGGAACAGCAACTCGTAATTCAACTCGTTGTAATCGTCGGGTTTTGTAAATGGGATTCTGTTTTCAGGAACATCGGTCAGGGTCATTCGGAAACAATAAGCCTGAATGCGCTTGTCGCCCTCTCCGTTTTTACCAGGTCCTTTGGGATCGATAAACGGCAAAACACCACTCGTCGGGTCTCCTTTAACAACATACGGATCAACTCCTTCAATAAAATTGTGGTACTTTGCATTGTGCGATAAACGGCCATTCAACATAGGACTACTGGAATTGAACTGCACACCGTTAAGAGTTTCACCGTATTGCGAATTGGCTTCGCGACCGTAGGTGTAACTTACGCCTGCAGCTGCCATTAAATCACCTTCGTAAGTGGCATCGATAAATACCTTTGCTTTAAAAACCCTGCCACTCTCCATTTCGATGGATACAATATTGCCACTTTTCATCTTCACTCCGTTCTTTCGGTTCAGTCGCTCCTTGTAAACAATTTCGACTTTTTCGCGGGAGAGCATTTGGTGATAAATTTTTAACGCCGCTGAAGGTTCGAAAGTCCACATGGCATCGTCGCCCGGAGCATTTCTGTCCTGCGAATAACTTTCCGGAGTCTGGTATTTCCAATTCGCAGTATTGGCATAGTACTCCTTTACATTAACATAAAATTCCTTAGATATGCCACCTACACTGGTTTTACTTCCTATGTCGGTGGCGCCCAGTCCGCCTGTGGTAAGGCCACCAATTCGACTGGTAGGTTCAATAACTACAACCGACTTACCCAAACGCGAACTTTGGATGGCGGCACTTACCCCGGCCGATGTTCCGCCATAGATTACAATATCGTATATCTGAGAGGCAAACAAAGAACAACTTAAAAAAAGTGCAGGTACTGCGAAAAAAGAACGTTTATGCATGATAAAAAAACTATTTAATGAGGGATGGTTAGGGATATAGAGTTTATACTTTAAGAAAAATTTTTTTGCGATAGAGGAAATACAAAAAGCCCCATACCACAGCCAGATATACCATAGCATACACTACGGGATGAGCTTCTTCGGGAAATAGTCGTACGATGCCTCCACCGAGGTAATTGGTCATATGGTGAAAGTTGAATACCCGTTGAGCAACATAAATAGTGATGGAATTCAGTCCTATCACCTTGAAGAAGAAAGCCCAGCGTTTCCACTTCAACACATCGATGACCAGGTAAAATATTGCCAGCAACAACAGGCTCAGTCCACCCGCAAAGCAAACATAGGAACTCGTCCAGAGTTTTTTATTAATCGGGAACAACTCATTCCAAAACAGTCCGATTCCGGCAAGCAGTACTGCTGCCACCAGCATTCCATACACTTTTTGCATCTGATTGAAATTTTCACTTTTCAGATACGAACCGGTAATAATTCCCAACAACGCAGTAGCCACCGATGGAATTGTACTCAGAATACCCTCGGGATCGTAAAGTGTATCGAGCACCCTGCCCGGAAGAAACTGAACGTCGAACCAGCCAACGATGGAACCTTCGGGTGAAAACAGAGAAGTTCCCGGAGCTGCGTCGGGATTTGGTACAAATGCCGCAAGAAAATAATAACCAATCAGTAAAATGGCAGTGATAATTGCCGACCACTTTCTGCCTCCGGCCATATAGACAAAAGCACCCAGCATCCATGCAATTCCGATACGGCCCAACACGCTGGCATAGCGTGTTTTTTCAAAATTAAGCTGCATAAATCCGTTGATAATCAAACCCAGCACAATCAGTTTCAGGGCTCTGATCAGAATTGTTTTTAGGATTTCCTTATTTGATTTGCCATTTTCCCGGCTCTTATCCAGCGAATATGGAAAGGAAACCCCGGCAATAAATAAAAACAGCGGAAAAATCATATCGTAAAATGCAAAACCATGCCATTCAACATGACTCATCTGGTGGGAAACAAAGCTTGAAAAATCGGATGGAAACAAGGTGGCCAAAGCCGATATCAATACCGAACCTCCTACAATAAAAAACATATCGAAGCCACGCAGGGCATCCAGTGATTCAAGGCGTTCTGTGGTTTTCATGGATTATTTTTGAATTTGTAAGTGGTTTTACTTCGTTTGAAATACTGAATCATTCAGGAGAATCACGCACTATATTCACTACTTTTAAAAACAATAAATTCGGTAAATTTTTGTGCAATTGTGTTCTTCTCCTTATCGGTGGCTAACAGAAACGCTGTCGACAACACCTCAGCCACAGCGGCGTTGGATGTAGCTACACACATCAACCGGCGGTTGTTTACAAATTTGCGGTTCGAAGGACGAATGATGTGCAATTGATTGTCCGGACTATTTCCCGAAACAGACAGACACTGATCCTTTAACACAATCGTATCCAGTTGTTGTCCCGACACAAATGGATTTTCAATATCCACACTCCAGGGTTCTCCTTCGGGTTGAATACCCACACCACACACCGAACTACTACCGAAATTGATGAAAAAGTGCTGAATACCCGATTTTGTAATTATTTTTCTGATTTTTTCAATTGCATATCCTTTGGCAAAAGCACCCAAATCAAACCTGATCTCCGCATCTTCAAAATAGACAGTCTTAGCTTCCTTATCAAGTTGAAGTTTCGTAAAATCGCGCAGGGTGATGTCAAACAAACCCAGAGTAAGTCGATGGTAAAGCTCACAATCGTTGATAATACTCCACAGTTCGTCACTTACCGGCACCGGCTGCGTGGCTGCCAGCCTGTTGACACGCGAAATTTCACTTTCGCCCGCAAAACGATTCATAATCTGATCCAGCTTTTCGAGCTCTGCCACTACATTCTCCCAAACCTTCACTCCTTTTGAAACTTTATCGACAACAAGATGAAGTTCAAAACGAGCGCCCATGATGTACAAAAGGGAACCCTCAAATACCGATCGGGATGGGTAATAATGATAAAATACGGTTGTCATTTTTCAGCTGGTATTATTGCATAGTACAAAGGTAGACTATGCCAGCTGCCTTTACCGGCAAAAAAGCGTAAAGGTATCTTCAAAAAACGTTGAATATTGATGAATCAACAGCTATTCGGGGGTAAATAAGCGGAAAAGGGCGTCCACTAATACAATCAGGTGAATTTCTGACGGTATTCGAGGGGAGTGTAACCTTTAAACTTTTTGAAAATGCGTGAGATATTTTTGTAATCGTTGAAGCCCGATTCGAATGCCAGTTCGATGAGGGGAAGATCGGTGCTGATGAGTAAGTTCGCATAGCGTTCGACCCTGCAATAGAGCACAAACTGGTAGGTGGAAATGCCCACTTCTTTTTTAAATTTCATTTCAAGATTACGACGCGACAAAGGCACCAAATGCGTCAGCGTCTCAATATTTATATCCTGGATAAAGTTCTCCTCTATATATTTTACGACCTCGAGAATGTACTTGTTCGATATATTATAGCGTTCAGTCGACAACCGTTGCTCAACCCGAATGGGATTAATGACAATATTAAAAGGTTTCTTACGCTCTTTAGTCATCAGCTGGTGCATCAGCTTACCCACTTCGTAACCTCCTTTTTCCACATCGAGTACGATAGAAGAAATGGGCGGATCAGACAGGTTACAGATAAGCTCGTCGTTGTCGACTCCCAGCAGCGCTATATCCTGTGGAATATTTATATTGTTTATTTTACAAATTTCTGAGATCTGCAATGCAAAATTATCGTCACAGGCAAATAAAGCGATGGGCTTAGGCAGAGAAATCAACCATTTTTCGAGCACTACCATATCCTGATGAAACTGCTCTTCGTCGAAATTCTCGGTTTCGAAATAAAAATAGTTTCCACCGATTTTTTCCACTTCGTGGCGGAAACCGTCGGCCCGTTCGCGCGACCAAATCACACGGCGGTTGCCATAAAACGCAAAATTCCGGAAACGCTTCTGGTAAAAGAAGCGGGCTGCCATAGCACCGGTGCCTACATAATTTCCGGTAAGGTTCGAAAACAGCTGACTGCGCTCCTTAATGTTTTGCAACACTACAGGAATCCCCAGGGTGCTCAAAATCTGACTTTCTTCGTTGTCCCAGTGAGCCAGCACAGCATCGGCTTTCCATTCTTTCGCCCATTTTACAACCCCCTCCTTACCATACAATGCTTTGTAATACGATGGTAAGCGGTAAAAAATCCAGGGACCGTTTTCCTTGGAATACTGTACAAGCCCCCTCAGCAATTTACGGCTAAATTCACTGGAATAATCGATCAATAGTAAGATCTTGACGATTTTGTGTTTTTCAGATTCCTGAGACATGGGTGCGTATTATTACAAATTGCTATACGGCAATTGGATTCACCACGAAAGCTAAACCAACCGGCTAACAAAATTACAATATAGTACGCAACAAACCTACTTTTTTTGATTTTTTGGGAATTCCTTAGTAATTTCGGTATATTCTCAGAGCGTTTAAAATGGGCTCTCCCTTCATCGGGATGAATTTAATCCGAATGCCATTTCCGTTTTCTGCATTCACCACAAACTTCTTGCTTAAGGCGGTAAGCTCGCCCACTTCGGCGGCTACATTGAGATTGCGAATAACAGGGACATCATTTATTGACACACTGAAAATCCGTTCGTCGATATCATCGGCTATGGCATCATCGCCAAGATTATACACCAGCACTTTGGCCGTTTTCGACATCAGTTCAGCAAAATACAGGGTGATGGTATATTCGCCATCGGGCACATCCAGATTAAATTCTTCGATGCCATGGCGCATCGTTTGAAATACGGGATCGATGTCGGTAGCGAGGATGTTTAAATCCGAGGCCGGCTGCTGGCCGTGGCGGGTGCGTTTTACATAGTTTTTTCCACCTGTATAACCCCAGCTTCCGAGCGTGTAGGGCTTTTCAGGAAGCCATATCACCGACTTGTCTTTTTCTTCAAAGTACCGTTTGCTTCCAAGCATCACATTCAGCGATTCAAACGGGAGGCGTTCCTCATCCGGAACAAAAAAAGGTTGCGCTGAGTCGAGCCGGGCAGGAATCATCCGGAAATCGATGCGAAGCATATCGCGAACAGTTTGAGCGCCGGCATTCCCCAATGCTGCCTGTACAGGTTGAGCGCCGGCAATCCCCACCGCTTCCGGCACGGGTTGTGAATTAGCGTGCCCCACCGCTTCCAGCACATTTTCACCATTCTCAAAAGGAACGTTAAAGGAAGCTATGGCGTCGACAGTTGGTTGAGTTCCCAGGGATTTCCCCTTCAGAAAAAGCTCGACTGCCGCCAGGTTGGAATACACTTTGACAGGTTGATTACAGGTATTGTCAACTGAGGCATTCCCCCCGCGAATAGTCCAGTTGCGGCCGCCGATATTTACGATGGGATCCTTGCGAAGCAGGGCCTGATAGTGCAGATAGGTATCCTTCACCTGTCGGGTGGTCGAAACAATTCCCTTGCTGTTGATGTGCGGAACTGCATTTCCCCTGTCCTCGGAGTGAAAATCGTTGAGATTCCAGATAGTGGCTCCCACAACAAAAGTACGTTCCATAATGGCTTTATAATACACCTCGTGGTACAGATTGGCCCATTCCTGGGTATAATCGAAACGCACGGGTTCAAACGAATGCAATCGCGGATCCACATCGGCGCCATACTCGGTGATAAAAAAAGGCTTTCCCTTCAGCTTTGCCTGCACTTCATCGAGGTACTTTCCAAAGCCGTCGAAGGTATTTCCATACCAACCCTGGTACAAATTCCATCCAATTATCATGGGAATGCGGGTTAATCCGGCCGATTCGTAGCGCTCGAAACTTCCGTGAAAAGGTATAATCGTGTAACGGTACGGGTCATCAAGGCGAATTTGTTTTTCAATTCGTTCGGCCAGACTGCCCACCGATTTCAGGTATATGGAGTGCCGGACGGAATCAGTACTAAAAGGCGGCCGCAGCATTACTTCATTCATATACGACCAAATGAGTACCGATGGTCGGTTATAATCCTGAAAGACCATTTCCCGGGCCATTTCAATACTGTTTCTGCTGAATTCTTCGTTTTCGGTAATCGCATTCACAATGGGTATTTCAACAGAAGTGATAATGCCCAGTTTATCGCACATCTCCATCACCACCGGATCCTGTGGATAATGCGATACCCGTAGGAAGTTGCCTCCCATCTCTTTCAGCATCTTCACATCCCGCACATGGATTTCGTCGGGAAGTGCATTTCCCATGCCATCGTAGCACTGATGACGGTTGGTACCGATTAATTTGTAGGGTTTGCCATTCAGGAAAAATCCTTTTTCGGCAGAAAACTCATACCAGCGGAGTCCAAGCGGTTGATACAGCTCATCGAGCACCCGGCCTGTTTTCTCCTCCAGAATACGGGTTCGCATCCTATAAATCGAAGGCGACTCGGGGCTCCACAATGCGGGATTTTGAATCACCAACTGCTGGACATTCTCCTGATGAAGCGACGACTTTACAGTATTCACTTTCGCTTTTACACGCAACACTTCTTTTTTATCTGAAGGATGAAAAACCGCATGCTCCACAATCAGTTTTTTATCCTGTGACGAAGCATTGGTGAGCAGGGTTTTAATCTCTACCCTCGCCTGCTTCTCATTCACCGATGGAGTGGTGATGTAAATCCCTTCGGAAGCATAATGGGTGGTTGAAACATGTTGCTTTTCGGTAACTATGAGAAATACATCGCGGTAGATACCCCCGAAAAACGTAAAATCGGCAGTCAGCGGAGGAATCAATTCGTTGTAGCGGTTATTCACTTTAACGGCGATCAGATTTTTCGTACCAGCTTTTACAAAAGGAGTTATATCGAAACTAAAACGCGTGTAACCTCCCACATGCTTTCCTGCACTGCTCCCGTTCACAAACACTTCCGTTTCCTGATTGGCGCCTTCAAAATAAATCGTTATCTGCTTGTTGGAATAATCTGCTGGAAGTTCGACAGTACGACGGTACCACCCGATACCTCTGTAATAGCCCGGTTCATCGTCCATCACATCTGTTTTATTCCAGGTATGCGGCAAATTAACCTGCTCCCAGCCTGCATCAGCAACATCCGGATGATACGCATGAGCTACATCCTGTCGCAAACATTTCCAGTTATCGTTGATGGAATATTTTATCCGAGCTGAAAAAGCAGAACCAGCTGTTACAAACAGCAGTAAAATGAAGAATACGTTACGGAATCTGATCATTGTGTGAAATTTGGAGTATGGAATGCAAAAATAGCTTAGAACTGTTTGTTACCATAGTACTATTGTCCATTTATTCTGGTAAAATCATCCAAAACAACAAACATCCTTTTCAATCAATAAAGTAATCACATTTTCTGAACTAGGCTTTTAAAAATCTGAATGATTTTCGTATCCTTGCAAGGGCAAAATTCGGATATTTGCAACAGTTGCATCCATCATGCAAACTACTACCATAAAAATAAGAAAATGAAATTCTATTATCTCGTTCTCCTGCTCTTCTTTCCTGTTATTGCTACTGCACAAAGCAGCGGGTCGCTTGACCAGAACAACCTTTCACAAACACTTGGCATTGCATCAGAACAGGCACTTTCGCTGTACCGGAATGTACAGCCCCTCAGGGGCCGACTGCCACGAACCACCGATAAAACAGGAAAGCTGGTTACGTCGGATGACAGGTGGTGGACAAGTGGATTTTTTCCGGGCACTTTATGGTACCTGTATGAATTTTCCGGAAAAGAAGAGCTTCGAAAAGCGGCCCTTGAGATGACCGAACGGGTACGCAATCAGCAATACACCACTGATAATCACGACGTGGGATTCATGATTTATTGTAGTTTCGGAAATGCCTACCGGCTCACCGGCGATACCAGTTTAAAAAAGGTAATTGTGAACGCAGCCAAATCCCTGTCCACCCGTTATAATCCCGTAACCGGCACCATTAAATCGTGGGACAACCGCCGATGGCAGTATCCCGTTATCATCGACAACATGATGAACCTGGAATTGCTGACACAGGCAACCAACATTTCGGGCGACAGTAGTTTTTATAAAATTGCCGTTTCGCATGCCGATACTACGATGAAATATCATTTCAGGCCCGATGGAAGTTCGTATCATGTGGTAAATTACGATACCATTCGGGGCGGTTTTATCGAAAGAGTTACTTTTCAGGGATATGCTGATGAATCGTCGTGGGCACGTGGACAAGCCTGGGGATTGTATGGATATGTGATGATGTACCGGGAAACCGGGAAACCGGAGTATTTACACCATGCTATCAAAATTGCCGACTTCCTGTTAAACCATCCTAACTTACCGAAGGATGGAATTCCGTACTGGGATTTCAACGCCCCCAATATTCCTGATGCTCTGAGGGATGCATCAGCCGGAGCAGTAATCGCGTCGGCATTGATTGAGCTGAGTACATATACCGGCGATAAGCACACAACCGACTACCTCGCTGCTGCGGAAAAAATGCTTCAAACACTTTCTTCTCCTGCCTATCTTGCATCCAACCGTGAAAACGGAAATTTCATACTGAAACACAGCGTGGGTTTTATGGCTAAAAACAGCGAAGTGGATGTACCGCTTACCTATGCTGATTATTACTTTGTAGAGGCCTTGTTGAGATACAAAAAACTAGTGTACGAAAGAAAAAACATACTAGCTGATCGCCGGTTTTGGATTGAATCAATGATAAAAATCGCTGATCCTGTGTTATCTAACTTAAATCAACATACCCTGAAAGCACAAATGCCGGTTGAAACCACTCCGGAAGGCAGCACCAGAGGAAGGGAAAAGGTTACCCACCTCGAAGCGCTGGGCCGCACTGTTTGCGGTATCGCTCCCTGGCTGGAGCTGGATGCTGATAACAGCGACGAAGGTAAATTGCGTAAAAAATACCTGCAGATTACGCTAAAAGCACTCAAAAATGCAGTTGATTCAACTTCACCCGATTTTATTGGATTCACCATCGACAGGCAAAACCTGGTCGATGCTGCTTTTCTCGCCGAGGGATTTCTGAGGGCACCCGGGAAGTTATGGGGAGGGCTGGATAAAAAAGCACAGGAACTGATGATTCGGTCGATGCTGGCCACCCGAATGTTTAAGCCTGTAGAGAGCAATTGGTTACTTTTCTCAGCAACCATCGAAGCATTTTTATACCGGTTTACCGGAAATTGCAATTTCGCAACCATCGACTATGCACTAAAACGATTTGACGAATGGTACAAAGGCGATTCGTGGTACGGTGATGGCGCAGCTTTTCATTTCGATTATTACAATAGCCTGGTGATTCATCCGATGTTATATGACGTACTTAATGCCGTGAAAAATGTTTCTCCTGAATATCAAAAGTGGTTTGATGTCCAATCAGTTCGACTTACCCGGCACGCCGATCAGCTCGAACGCCTCATTTCACCTGAGGGGACCTATCCGGCCATCGGCCGTTCGCTGGTGTACCGCTTCGGATCTTTTCATGCACTTTCGCAGGCAGCACTTCTTAAAATGCTTCCTGAACACCTGAGTCCGGCTCAGACCCGTTCAGCACTCACAGCAGTTATTCAGAAACAACTGGCTCAGAATGGTACATTTGATAAAAATGGTTGGTTGACGCTGGGCTTTGCAGGTCATCAGCCCAATCTCGCTGAATCCTACATTTCAACAGGTAGCTTGTACCTGTGTAGTGCCGTTTTTCTACCCCTTGGATTGCCGGCCACCGATGCATTCTGGACTACACAACCCGAAGACTGGACAAACAAAAAAGCGTGGAAAGGAGAATACATCAAAATTGACAAAGCGATAAAAAAATGAATGGTTTCAAAGTTATTTTACTCTACAAACAGAACCGTTTGGTAGCAAAGGCAATGTACTGCTGCCAATCGTAGAGTGTAATATCGTGTTTACCAGCCCTGATATGATATCCGACAGAACCTTCGTGTAAGGGAGCGTGAACAGCAGGCATTTTATCCGATTTCAGTCCATTTAATCCATACAAACGGTACACTTCTCCTGCCAGGAAAGCACTGAGATATTCTCCCTCCGGATCGGCCCAGGCATCCAGATCGGCGCTGGCAACATAAACAGGACGTGGGGCAACCAAAGCTATAAGCTGATGCTGATCAAACGGCATTAAATCGTCCTTTTCGTTGTATTTTTTAAAATTGGCTGTAAACCAATGGGGAAAACGGTCGTTGATGGCTTTTATGGTTTCTCCTTTTTTACGGCACGATAAGGCAGCACCACCACAACCCGAATTGTTCGAAATTGTTAATGCAAAGCGCTCATCGGTAGCTCCGGCAAGCAATGCAGCTTTTCCAAGACGCGAATGTCCGACAACAGCAACTTTTTTAGCATCAATGCGATTATCTTTTTCCAGGTAATTCATCACATAACTCAACCCCCACGCCCAGGCTGCAATGGTACCCCAGCTGTACTTTCCCCGGGGATACAATCCATGAACACCGTTCATGAATGCATCATCAAAATCAGGATCCACATCGCCATGATACAGCGTAACCAATGCAAATCCGGCATCAATGATTGTTTCAACCGGCCACCGGCTGGCACTGAAGCCACGCATTTTATCCGTTGCTTTGTGATCCTGAATAATATTATTGTTGCGCGACCATTGGGCAGTGACCGGAATATCTGTTTCAAAAGTTACCGTATGATTCCCCCAAAAATTATATCCTAAAAATGCTGGTGCTTTTTTTACTCCATTGGGATAATAAATTAGTAGTTCCAGCGGATGATCCAGGTTGTTGAGATAAAGATTCACCCGTTTTCGGGAAGCTTTCCCTCCAATGGCAGTTGCGGTTTCGTGAACAACCTTATACCGAACCCCTTTGGGCACGGGCGGTTGGGTACCAAACATCTCTTCATCGAATTGCTTCTTAAGTTCCTTCTTATGCTTTTCCCATGCCTTAATGGTTGTAACCGCATTTCCTGTGTTGAGTGTTAGCAACTCCGGAAGATTATTACAGTATTGACTTTTAACAGTAAAAGGTAAAAGCAATAAGAGCAGCACATTCACTTTTTTGATTAGCATAAGCAACTATGTGATTAACTTTGAATAGTAACTTTATGATACGATACCTCGCCTTCAGCGAATTCAACCTTTACAATGTAAAGTCCACCCGCGAGTTGAGATACATTTAAGCTTTCACCCGTGGTTGTCATTAATCGCTCTCCTTTTAAGGAGTAAATGTCGACCGACTGAAGGTTTTCAGCTTTAAAATGCAATAAGTCGCTTGCAGGATTGGGATAAACACGAACCTTAGAGTTGTTGTTTACCGCGGGCACAGCGGTAGATTCATCCCAAAAGGTTAGAATCAATTTTGGATGCATACTTTGATCGGAATGCTCACTGGACGCAATCTTCAGTATTGTATTACTGGAAGTTATGTCGTGAATTTTAAAAGAAACAGTTGTATTTAAGGGTTGATCGGCAATCCAGTTCGTCACATCAAAGAGCTGTTTACCAGTTGAAATAACACCTTTTTTAAAATCCATACGGTTGTATCCCTGTCTCCAATCGTCGCTGGTCTGTCGAATGGCACCTGTAAGTGAATTTTCTTCCCAGTTCGTTTCACTGATACCCGATGCAAAAATGTACCGTTGTTCTTCGTTCGATTGAGTAATAGAAATCTCCAGTTGCGCATTCTTAAGAAATTTTAGTTTGGATGCATAGGCTGAAAGATCAAACTTTAAAAAGGATTCCCGACGGTTTGCTTCAACTGTATGATGCAGAACTTCAAGTTCATCAGCAGTCCCGAAGTTTTGCGTATTGGCCGACCCGGGCACAACATGGGTGTCTTCAATAGCTGTCACCGTAGAAATAGTTGTTGATTTTCGGGGTCTCCGGTCAATTCCATCGTAGAAATCAATCAGGCGATACACCTGTTTATTCAGTTGTTCCATGTATTGGGTCATTTCTACATACTCAACCAGTGCATTACTAACAATACCCTTGTTCGAACCATCATCATCATCTTTAAACCTGAAATACTGCCAACCGATATAATCTTTATTTTGGAGCAATTCAATACAGGTATTCTGATAGAAATAACCCCTGTGCGCCTGCGAATTCACATACCATCCTGCACCCGATTGTGCAGTTTTCTGTTGGTTAATATCCTTGATATAAAACTCACCGATTAGTGTCGGCTTATCCTTCGTCCAGGTGTCGCGGGCAATTTGTTCATTGGGAGTAAACCGATCGTAAAAATTGACAGAAGTAACATCCATATAGTTGTGAGAAGCATCCACAACTCCCTGAATTCCACGGGGACGGCCATGAAAACGACTACCGATAATCAGGTGATTGGTATCGTACCTGCGAATAGCCTCCGATACAATGCGGAAATAGCGTTCAGCCAGCAAGGTAGCAAATTCCTGTTTGATTGTTTCGGTAACTTTGGTTGTATAATTAATACAATCGGCTTCGGTAAGACCCTTCGATGCAGCAAAAGCAAGAGCGGAATCGCGGCTGGGATCACCAGGAAGTAAATCCTTTACCAGATTGCGCAACTGATCCTGATTAAAGTTAATCTCGTTATCGGTATACCATCCAAGTAAATCACGTTCTGTCGCAAATGGAGTCACATTTATTTTGGCCCGACTATCACAAAAGGTCTCAAACTGTGGATCAAAAACCAGGATATGATCTAAACTGCCCTGAACCGATGACGGTGTGGTGTAATAGTTTTTGCGTTCATTTTTGTAGGTAAGGAAGAAATTCAATCGTCGTGTAAACGAGAAATTCACATAATTCTGAAGATTATATCCCGATTTGGTTTGACTCTCGCTGGCCAGAAAATTTCCGGTACCATTAAAGCCATTTCTTTTGGTAATATCGTAGTCGTTTTGAATGGCTGACGAACTGAAACTGGTAACTGCCATATTAATACCTGCATAACCATCAGGGTCGATCATCCACCAGCGGTCGTTAATTTTTTTCACATAGAAAAAACCGGTTGAGTCTGTGCGCAAATGTTTATAGGTTCCATAACGTGTAAAATCATCGGAGCCGTCACTTACCGATGTATAACCCGGAATCAGGCTAACCAGTTTTGTGCGATTTGTTCCCCAACCCGCACTGTAATTACTCTTCACCTGAATGGTCTCGTAGTCGACCTGGGCAACCAGAGCAACCGTACTTAACACTGCAATACCAAAAAGAAAAGTCCTGAAAAAAGTCATATTCACAATTTTAAAAAATTTATAAGTTAACGAACACTGCATCAAAGCACAACTTTCAATGCTCGTATTCCCTTTGTTTCAACCACACGTATCAGGTAAACCGCTGAAGGTAATTCATTCAACCGGGCTACACCACCTGCCTGGATGGTTGCTTGATAAACCTGCCTGCCAATTGTATCGAACACTCCGACACTCACTTCCTCACTGCCCTGGTTATAAATCGATTTATTGGCAACATGTAACGATAAATTTCCCGACTTTGTATTATCCACCGATGTGGTAGTTACAATTTCATCCACCACCAACGCAGGACGAAGAGTTTCGGTTGTAGCTTCCTTTGTGTTAAAATATACATTCTCGGTACTTCCTCCTGTGGCAGCACGAATCATAAAACTTACAAACGAAAGTCCGGCCTCCCGATCTGCTTTTACCTGACTGGTTACATCGAACGTAGTCCATAAATCCACCCCGGTAAAGTTAACCACATCGAGTGCATTACCAACAATGGCTGGTTTGTTGGTAGAAAGCAGTGTCGACTCGGTCCATTCAGTTTCAGTTTTAAATACCGACAACGAAACCGGTGCCCCTGCAAGTGCTGTAGATGACGAGAGTTTAATTTTTGCCGATTTTAGGATGGCAGGATCGAGTTCCGACACATTAAAGCGGATATAACCATCGAACCGCCAGTCACCAAAAGGACTATAACGAACACGCATCGTATTTTGAGAACCATAAGCAGAAGTACCCAACGACACTTTCTGATAGGTATCGTCGGTAGGAGTAATAGAAATACTCTCTGTTTCCACATCTGCTTCACCATCTTTTGTAACTGTAAATTCACGAATCAATTCAGCATCCATAACCTGGCCTAATGTGTTTTGAAGAGCAGACGACACGACTATCCTGTAGTTTTCGTTTTTAATAAACGACGCATTGGGTGTGAATTCAAAAGTAGTGCTTTCAGCCTTAGGATTCCAGGTACCTGTAATCTCAGCATTGGTATTGATATGAAATACCTTAACGTGCTGAACAAAAGTCGCAGAATCGACAGCCGAACAGAACCGCACGGTAATCGGAGCATATGGAGATAATCCCAACATGGCAGATGGTAAAATTCCATCATGGGTTAAAATGCGCGTTAAGCCGTCGGTATCCACTTCAGAGGCATTTTCTTTCGGGTAAATATACAACACTTTAAGTGGGTCAGAAGAAGTTGTTTTAAGATAGGAATCGAAATACCTTTTGAAAAGCACATACCTGCTTTCGCCTGTTGCCAGATCAGTCCCTAATCCCGGATAAGTGTGCCCCAAATCTTCCATCCAGAAAGCCAGGTGATTTTTATCTATATCCTTAAACCGTTTTACAACTTCGGGATACACATCCCATTGATTGTACTCATCTTTGGACCCCGCAGAGGTAATCATCGGAACAGTGTTAGCATCCACATAGGTGTTCACGCGACGTGTACCGTTACCCGCAGCTGCATAACTTACATCCACCGTACTGGGCACTCCCGGCCAGGGTTGCGGTTTCGTATTTTCAATGCCTCCAAAGAAGAAATGCTCTTTGCCCTGTGCATTTAGCCTGTTGGCGATGCGTACCGAACTGTAGGAGGCCTTTGAAATGCCCATGGTTCCAAACTTTCCGTTCAGGTTGTACTCGTTAAGATGGGTATTAAGATAGCGAACATAAGCAGTTACCAAAGCGAGTCCGTTCCAGTCTTCGAGCGTATATCTGTCGAAATAGGTCCAGACTTCGGTTCGTGCAAGGGGGTTGTAACAATGATCCACGTTGGCCCAGGCATAACCTGTCGTTAAAAATCCAAAGGGATACATATTCCGGTAAACCACCTCATTGGTACCTGTGGGATTAAAGGGTTTCTGGCGGGGTGAATTCGATGAAAAATTGATTACCAGGGGAACATCTTTCTCAGCAGTTCCGGACGGATACACCAAATCCATTCGCATAGTATAATCAATCGGATTACCATGTTTATCGTACATTTGTTCGTAGCTGGTTACCGGAGCTACGTTAAATGTTTCCACAATTTCTTTGTTCCAGGTATCCATAATGCGTTGCAGTGAACCCTCAGCTCCATGTTCGATGATGTTCCAGATGGGGATTTTGGGTTTGAGTAAATATCCTTCCGGAACATAATAGATATTATCCAAATCAGCTTCTTCGGTTGCTGTGGCATAGCCGGCCAACAAAGTCGGACTGGCTTTGTGGAATGTCACTAAACTCTCTTCCAATTGGGGGGATGTAGCAGGGAAGGTACTACAATTGACTGGTATCACCCAAAAATTCTGCTTTTCAAGACTATCGATAATTACCGCATCTGTAAGTGTTCCAATCCGTTCCTGCGGCAGGTTCTGAAGATAGAAAACCACAGGTTTCTGGGTTTTCTGAGCAGTCAATGCCTCTGCACAGAAGGTAAAAAGCATTGTAATAATGATATAGCGAAAACAAATTTTCATGTGTAACTAATTGTTTTTTTATGGTCACATGGAACTCGCATGTCAGATTTTTCATCAACTTTGGTGATTGTCTGCAATCATGCTCGTTTCATACGAATAATATTTGATCCGGCAGGACACTCGCCTGCTTGTTTTTCATTGCACGCGGGCGAGCCTCCTGTCGGTCTGTTAATTTAAAAAAGCACCTTTTCTATAGCGGTTACTCCATTGGGCATTTCAAGTTTTAGCAGATAAAAGCCTTTTTGAGTTACTTTCAACTGAGCTTCGCCAGTAACAAGTACTTGCTGTATCCTGTTTCCTGCTGAGTTGAACAGAGTTGCGACAGCTGCAGTTGTCTGAACGGTAATTCCATTCTGATTGATACGGGTTGAATAAGGAAGCTGTTGATTGTTTCCATTCAAACTGGTTCCTAAATCCTGATGGTAAGTGGCTACTGTGTAATTATCCACCCACATTATTTTATCAATATTTCCACTGTAGTTCTGGAAAAAACCAAAATGAGTCATCGGTGTGTTAACTAAATCGGCATTTACAGCCGATATGGAATATCCAAACGTACCCGTTTTGGGATCGGCAAATGCACCTCCGGTATTCGGACCATCGAAACGACCCTTAAAAATCCAGGTATTGCTGCTTTTTACATAAACAACTCTGAAACTCATATAATCTCTTCCATCGGTTGGAGATACAGTTCCTGTAGCAAGGGTAGTGAGCTTGGTGTTTTCGTTAATGCCGTTTTCAAATTTCACCAGACGATACAATTTACCTAAAGCAGTTTCTCCATACACTACCGCATACCCATTTGCTGTAGCGTAGCTGGCATTATCGGCCAGCAAAATTGCGCCAACAGCATTTTGAGCATCGTTGAAGCCGGATAAGGTAGAGTTATAATTCTGGCGCAAATTGAAGGTCCAAACTACAGAATCGGCACTTAAAGCGCTAAGTGTTCCATTGAACGGAGCAGAATAAACCGACAGTGTACCAAAAACTCCGTTACGGCCCCAAAAACCAGTGCCTTTTCGATTGGGAATTCTTAGCACATCTACCGTAGTGGTAGTTGTAGGATCTGTAGCCTCATCTCCAACTCCGGTTTGTTTTGCAATGGTATACGTAGTAGCAGGCGCACCCCCTGCGAGATTGGTACCGCTAAAATCATCGGAAAATACAATGGTTTCAACCGTCTGAGCACCTAAAGTCATTGAGCCTCCTACAAATAAAAGGGTTACGAGTCCTTTTAGAAGCATAGTAATACGTGTGTAAATTGTTTTCATGATGGTAAATTTTAACTATAAATGATTTAATGTATTGTAAAGTAACAATTTTGTTTTAAGAAACGATAATTTTGACTTGCTGATTCCGTCCTTCCTTTCTAAGGGACACTACATAGATTCCCTTTTCTATTGTCAGAACAACAGAATTTGTATCTGTCAGAGAAGTGCTGTATACTGATTTTCCGGTAATGTCAAACACAGTATAAAATGTCCTCTCATTAACGTTTTGAAGTGTTAATTTATTTCGGGTTAACTTCACTCTGGCAAAGACATCATTTTCGTATACTACATCCGACTGTGTAGTATTGTACGCCCCTTCCAGTATCTTTTCAGCATACCGTTCACCCAACAGGATATTACTTGCTGCATCGAAATGAATTCCATCGGGAAGCAAATTGGTTCCATCGGTAACTATATAGTCGGAGTTGGAAATATAGTAAGCAACAGGTTGTACAACATTTGCCGAAAACTGATCAAATTCAGTGCGTTCCGACAATTCTCCCAGGACAAAAAACAGATTGGGCTCGTTCAGATCAGTTCTTAAGTTTTGCACCATTTTCGCAAGATTCAATTTGTAGGATGCAAAATTATCGAGCAAGCCTGCTGAATTATCGGAAGAACCCTGGTGCCAGATGATAGCCCTGAACCGTCCGAACCGTTGCGCTTCCTTTGCACGTTTAATGGTAGCATCGTAGTTTGACTTACCCGGCTGATACCATGAGGAAATAGACGATCCACCCTGCGCATTCACCACAAATCCAACCGGTTTTTTCAGATGGTCGCGCAAGGTTAGTGCACAGGTATACGATGGGCCTAATCCCTGAACACTGATATCCTTTCGGATGTTGGAGTATTTGTTCATAGGATTGGACGACACCTCCATTTGACCTGCCGGTGTGAGCAAGTAAACATCCGTCATGGGATCCGACACGTTGGCAAAAGGTGCGCGGCCCGACATATTCGACTGACCAATAGCCAGAACAATATCCAGCATGGGTAATTTTTCAAGCACTACCTGATATGATTTTTGTACCTGTCCGTTGGCTGATGTTACAGTGAGTAGAGCAGTCCTGTCGGCTTCCGAAGCGGTTTCCGAAATAGCTACAGCCTGTACGATCTGAACAGTTGCTTCAGGATCGTAGGCCTGAGCAGTGATCACCGGCGAAGCAGTCTGACTGTAGGGCAAATACACCTTATAAGCATTCTTCTCCTTGTCGAAAAATTCTACCGCTTCACCGTCTACACTAATAGAGCTAAGCCGTGCATCGGTAGGCGGAGGCAGGAGCTCAAACGCAACATAGTAGATCAGTTGGTCGGTACCTTTTTGCAATATTACACGGGCCGTACGTTGTGTTTCGGTACCAGTTAGCGACACTGCCTGTTCAACGTTTACCGTAACATCCTGATATTTTGCAGTTGCAGTAACTACCGGAATATCACTGGAATTCCACGGTACACGATGCAGGTAACGGTATTGCGCTTCACTGAAAGAAGCCAACGGCATTCCGTTCAGGGCAATTCCGGACGCCCGGAGCGTTTCCACATCCTTCTCAGCCACAACCATTTCCGGTACAAATTCGCTGGTATTTTCCTTCGAATGAAACTCCACGATTACAGCTGAAGAACCCACCTTGACAACGTTCTTTTCCCTCATCCGGAACGAAATGAAAGGTCGGCCCGCGGCCAAAGAATCGGCGATATACTTCGTCAGAGCAGCACCTGAAAACTCAATGTATTGCGCTGAGAGTGCCTGACCTGCCGGAACAGTATACGACGCCAGTAAGGGAGAAGTAATATCAGCACCCAATCGGTCCACATAATTCACAAAAGTAACATCATCTTCAGCCCAGGTGTTTTTGGCAACCGGGTACAAATCGAACTGATGGGTCAAATCGCCACCTGCCGGAAAACCATTACAGTACAAACGCAACTTCACCGATTGAACAAAGGGCGACAAACCGGAAATATCAAATTTCAGAAAGGAAATCCGCCTGAACTGTGAGCCAGCTGTTGAATGATAGGTTTTCAGAAGGGGTTCCATCCCGCGGATTGTATTGTCGCTGTAAGTATAGGTATCATCCACAGGAATCAACCTTTGTTCAACCGTTTGCGACTGAAGCATGGCCAATGCACAGAACAGAAATATACTATGGAAAAGCAACCTTTTCATTTCCGGTATATTATTGAATAATTATCTTCGCTGATGCACGTTGATTGCCTTGCAAACCAAGAACATAAACGCCCTTACTTACTTCAGAAACATCAATCTTTCCATTTGATTCTGTTAATGATCCTGACACTACACGTTGTCCCGACAGGCTGTAAAGTTCATAACGGTTATAGTTGAACTCTGATGCAGCAACTACAATCGTTTTGTTTTCAATTCTGTACGAGAAATTAGCAGCAGAGGCAGTTTTCAGTCCGTTGGGTGCTTGTACAACATCGGCCCAGGTTAAACCGACCCGTATGCCATCGATGGTGTATGCAGGCGCATTTCCCGCTGCCGAAGCCCTCAGATACAATCCTCTGGCGCCACCAAACACAATTCCGCTGGAAGTATAACGATACAAATCATTTTGGGCAGGATTTTCGTGTTTCAATACCGGTGTGGCTGGTTCAACTCCCGATAATGGTGGATTGATATACAACGACATCACATCGTCGAACTTACCGGCCTCTTCAGCAGCAGTAGCACCGTTTAACACACCCACATGGTATTTCATTACAATAAGATGCGTAGTATTTGCCGGAAGAAACGGACCAGTAGTTGCATTCACCCAGGTAGTTGTACCTCCGCTCATTTTATTTATACCCAAACTTACCTCCTCGTTCGTATAGGTCGGATCGACCGATGCAAATAATCGTCCACCCCAGTTGGTACTGGTAGCAGAAGGTTCCATCTTTATTCCCACAAAATAATCGCCTCCTGTAACAGCTGTAGCAGGAAAGTTTACCAAAAATGAAATGTAAACCGTAGTGTCGTTGCGAATGTTCTTCGGGAAAAGTTTAAACACACCCTGTCCGGCATCGCCATTGTACTTCAATGCATTGCCAATTGCGGATCCCGGATATCCATTGTATGTTAACGGAGCTGAAGTGATAGTAAAGCAATTGGTACCCGACAGACTGTTGCTTTGTGTCGACCATCCGGTAACTCCATCAAAATTATCCGAATTGGCAATGGCATCCTGAATCAGAGGGTGGTTGGCATCGTAATCGAAGTTTTCTTCGAGTAATATCTGAGCCTGAAGCATGGCAGCATTCAGAAATAACAACATAAAAAAGAGAGTAAAAATCTTGTTTCTCATAACTTTAAATTTTAAAATTTGTGCGTGTAATTTAATTGTCAAAATAGTTTATCAGCGAATAAACACTACGGTTTAACTGCTGCATTAATTGCATTAAATCGGAGTAAAACCGATAATCGTTATCCACAATACCTTTGTTTGAGTCGATATTCGAAGGATCAACTCCTTTGGCTGTGGGGTCGTTGTCCTGATACTTGAAATAATGCCAGCCCACACAGTTTTTCGATTCCAGTAGTGCCAGACAAAAGTCCTGATACGCATAGCCCTTATCTTTCTGGGTGCGGACAGTATACCCTGCGCCTGTTGTGTTGGCTAATCCTGCATCCATTGCCTTGGTGTAAAATTCGGTGATAATAAAGGGCTTGCCGGCCCATTTTGCCCAATTTTCGAGATGTTCCTTTACCGGTGTCCATACCCCGTAATAATTAATCGATACCACATCGCAGTACTTTCCGGCAGCTTGTAGTATTTCAGGAATAAACTTTGCCGACCCGTGCACCCGACTGCCTAAATACATATGATTGGGATCGGCTTTGCGAATGGCTTCAGATACAATACGGAAATAGCGTTCCGCAACATAACCAGCAAATTCATTGCGATACTGATCCGATATTTCATTCATCTTAATTCCTTTCTTCTTTAACCATTGTTCGGCAGCTTGTCGCCCCGGATCGTTGGGATTTTTCAGGGTAAGATATCCTTCCAGATTTTTAGCACCAAAGGGCAGCTCGTTGTCAGAAAAATATCCGTACAGATTGGGATCGTTTCTAAAAATAGCGAGATCGGCCTGTGCCAGTGAATCGCAAAACACCGAAAACTCAGGATCGAAGACAAATATGGTCTGATTCGGGAAACCTATGTTTCCCGGTAACTGATAGGTACCCCCTCTTTTTCGTCCGTACGAAGCCATCATGCTGAGATTGACAGAATACGACAGTTTGTGATCCTGACTCTGTGAGTTATACTCTCTGATTAAAGAATATGAACTCCATGATCCAACCCCGTTGAAACCATATCCTTCAAGCGCTGTAGCCGTTTTATCCACCCATTCGGATTCGGATGAATACAGCTTTTTAAACGCTTTTTTATTCCGTTCGCTGCCTCCCTGACGATAACTGTTAATTACCGCCTGAATGTTCCGATATCCTTCCGGGTCAATGGTCCACCAGCGGTCGCCTATTTTTTCCACACGGAAAAATCCTGTAGCCTCCGCTTTTCGGGCATTCGAACTTCCGTACTTGTTTATCGAATCAACACCCTGAATTTTAAACCCGTTTAGCTGATCGATTATTCTTGTATCAAAATATTGCCAGGGTTGATTGTTATCTCCCTTCACCCATCGTTTAGCTTCTACTTGTACAGGGGTAAAGGTTTTACCGGAGGGTTGAGCGAATAATGTCCAACCAAAACCAATCAATATTATTCCAATCAGAAATTTCATGTTCATACTTATTAATTGTACCCTTCATTCTGTGGAAAATTGTCGGCACCCATAATTTCAATCTGAGCCTGAGGTATCGGCCAGCGTACATGATGCGGCTGTGCATTAACTCTGATAGTGGTATCGTTCATCAGCACTACATTGGAAGCATTTTTAAGGTATTCGCCTCCGTACTTTTTGATTCTTTCAATCAACAATCCGTTGCGCTTCAGGAAAAACCACCGGTCGCCCTCCATGGCCAGCTCACGAGCATGTTCGTCGATTATCATTTCCAGAGTGATGCTCCCCGTAAACTTAGCATTCCCGGCTCTTTCCCATGTTTTATTGTAGTAATACGACAAGCTGTCGGCCTTTCCGAGGTGATAATAAGCTTCGGCTCCCATCAGATAGGATTCGGCCAGACGATAAATGATAATATCTTTGAACGACTGCGTTTCCTGCGGACTGAGTCGGGTATGCGAATCGTTGTACTTAATACAGGCAGGATGCAGATTGAGGTACTGCGCATTGTTGGCAGCAACAATGGTATCACCCAGTTTTTTCCCGCGTGGGAGTCCGGCTGCATTGTTATATGCCCAGGCATGTTTATAAAACACCTTGTACCTTTTATCTTTTGATTTGTCGTATTTCCCCAACAAGTGATTGTTAGGGAAAAGTCGTCCCCAGGGATAACCTCCCGATTCAAAGTCGATCATCATTCCCTGTTCCTGATGGTAATTGGGGATGAAATGCAGCGCCAACCGATGTCCGGAAGTACTTCCTGTTGAAGGACTGATGTACCAGCCTCCGTTGCCTTTGCTCCACTGCGAAACCAGTATTGCTTCCGGGTGGTTAAGATCTGCTCCTTTGAAGATATCTTCCAATGCAACCAGACTGTAAACACCGCTTTTATCAAGTGCATTTACCTGCGTTGCCACTTCCCGCCAATTTTGCTGGGTAGCTGCAACTTTGGCTTTTATATGACGGGCTGCTCCCTGCGTAAACCTCCCGGGCTGAGAAGTAGTCCATGCTAAATTCTGAATTGCATAATCAAGGTCGCTGTTAATCAGCGCATACACATCGGAAGGATTAGCAGGTGTGTAAACAATTGAATCGTTTACATTCTCGGGTGTGGTAACTTTTGTATTCAGATAAATACGATCGTACTTGCGCAACAACCAGAAATAGGCATGTGCCCTGAATACTTTGGCTTCGGCGAGCGCCTGTATGGCTACCGGGTCGTTCATATCCACCTTGCTGGCTGCATCAATCACCAAATTGGCATACCCGATAATGGCATACTGATGACGCCACAAGCGACCAACCGTGGTAGTCGAGCCCTGCAAATTCAACAATCGTCCAAATTGTGGAATTCCTTCACCGGCACGTGGAACGGTAATATCATCACCCATCAGCATATTTAACCAAACCGTTGTTTCTGTATCGTTGTTGTTGCGAAAAATTTCCCGGTCTTTGTAGTACATTGCCAACACAGCACTTGCCATTCCCGAGGGAGTGGAAACGATATAATCGCTGGTTATTTGCGTATAGACTTTCTCCTGCAATACATCTTCGCACGATGTAACTGAAATGAGAAGTACCGCCACAATATTTAAAATTAAAAACTTCTTCATGTTTTTCTGTATAGCTGTTTATTTTTTACTTTAAATTGAATCGGGTGCCGCTGTTGGCACATCATAAGCGAATTTCAGTTTCTAAAATGAAACATTGAGCCCTGCCACAAACGTTTTTGGTTCGGGATATCCTCCGGCACTCACTTCCGGACTATAGGAAAGAAAATCCGTCATTGTCCACAGATTGGTTGCCGAAACATAAATTCGAAGATTAGTTGCACCTACTTTCTTAAGAAGCTTTTTATCAAAATTATACCCGAGTGCCAGGTTTCTTAAGCGCACATACGAAGCATCCTGATAGGATAGCGACGAAAAATAACTGATTGTAGCATCGCGTGGACGCGGATTGGTATTCGAAGGATTTTCCAGGGTCCAGTAGTCCACTTTTATCCCGTTCAGTTTGCCATGAAGGTCGCCACCCGAGTTGGCATCGTATAAATAAGCATTTGTTCTGATGGCACCTTGTACAGTATAGAAATCAAAACTAAAATCGATACCCTTCCATTTTAGCATTGAACCAAGCGAACCTGTCCACGCCGGTGCTCTGTTGATGATGATTCTGTCTTCGGGGGTAATCAGTCCATCGCCATCCACATCCTTCACTTTAATGTCACCTGGCTCCGGTTTATAATTCGGTCCAAAATCAGGAATTTCATCTCCGGTTTGCCAAATACCATCGAATTGATAATCGTAATAGGCATCAATATTTTTCCCGATGAACCAACGGTTGGCGATATCGTTCACAGGCTTACCTTCTGCGTCGAGTTCTCCGTTCAGGGCAAGAATTTCATTTTTATTGGCAGCAAAACTCAAATCAACCGACCAGGTAAACTCTTTTGTTTTTACAGGAATCAGATTCAACGACACTTCCAGACCCTGGTTGAGCACCGAACCGATATTAACCAACTGAGAAGAATAGCCTGTAATCTGATTAATCGACCGCTGCATCAGCAAATCACGGGTCACGGAACGATAAAATTCCACAGTTCCCGAAATTCTGTCACGCAGTATTCCAAAATCAATGCCTGTATTAAAGGAAGAAGTAGTCTCCCATTTCAGATTTGGATTGGGTAACTGCGACCCGGGCAGGTATCCTACAAACGGTTCCCCTGAACCAAACTGCATGAAAAATGAATTCACGAGGCCCTGCGATTGATACGGACTTACTGCCTGATTTCCAACATCACCGTAGCTTACCCTCAGTTTTAAATTCGTCAGCCAGTCGGCCTCCGTCAGGAATTCTTCTTCCGAAGCTCTCCAGGCAAATGACGCAGCCGGGAAGAATCCCCATTTGTTATTGGCACCGAACACCGAAGAACCGTCGATACGTGCAGATGCCGAGAATAAATAACGGTCCATCATGTTGTAACGAAGCCTTCCCATGTACGATAGAAGCTTTCGTGGGGTAATGTCACGAATGATTGGATCAGTCTTCGATGCAGCGCCGATATTATTGTAACCCAGATCGTCGGTTACAAATCCATAGCCGGTCATCGACGTGCTGTTTGACCTGATACTGTTATAGCTCTGCACCAAAGTAGCATCAAATGAATGGTTTTCATTCACTTTTTTATCGTAGGTGAGAATATTTTCAATCAGATAATCCTTGTATTGACTTATATCGAGAGTTGCCCTACCATTCGATGTACTTCCCCGTTCGTGGAGCGAGGTATAATAAACGCCCTGTTCTGCATTACGTGAATTCATACTGGCATTTAGCCTGTATTTCAACCCTTTCAGTATCTCCCAGTCGAATGTGGCATTCAGCAACAGCCTATCGGCCTGCTGTTCGTTTTGCATCTGCTGATTGTTCCATACCGGATTCCATTTCGAGTCGGCCAGAATATTAATCAGTTTCCCGTTGTCGTCGAAAGGCGAAAGCAGAGGTGCCTGTGTGATAAACTTGCTGAAACCTTCATCTTCCTGAGAACGACTCGATTGTGTATAATTTGCATTCAAACCTACCGAAACAGTTTTCGAAAAGTTGTGATCGACATTGAACCGGAAATTGTAGCGTTGATAATCGGCTGGCTGAATCATCCCCTGTTGATCGTAATATCCCAGCGAAGCAGAAATCCGGGTAGCAGGCCCACCAGACCGTATACTTAAATCGTACTTTTGCTGAATAGCCGGTTTAATCATCAACTCTTCCCAGTTGGTGTACTTTTTATCGACTAAATTCGGATACATATTACCAAAGAGGGACGCATCGTCGAGATATACTCCATCGGGGTATGAGCGGTTGGCTTCTCTTTTAAGTTGTACCCACTCATCGCCATTGTAAAATTCAAAATTCCGTTTGAGCTGCTGACTTCCTACATATGCCGCAAAGTCGACCGATGTTTTGTTATTGTTCCCCCGCTTGGTAGTAATAAGAATTACAC
>JAVFAG010000005.1:0-1834 GCA_034002585.1 Paludibacter sp. | reverse complement strand
AGTTGTACCCACTCATCGCCATTGTAAAATTCAAAATTCCGTTTGAGCTGCTGACTTCCTACATATGCCGCAAAGTCGACCGATGTTTTGTTATTGTTCCCCCGCTTGGTAGTAATAAGAATTACACCATTGGAAGCTCTTGCTCCATAAATGGACTGAGAGGAAGCATCTTTCAGCACTTCCACCGACTGAATATCCTGAGAATTGAAATCATCGATATTCGACACGGGAACTCCATCAACAATAAATAAAGGAGAGTTGCCCCCGGTGAGCGATCGTTTTCCGCGTATTAAAATATCAGATCCACCACCGGGTCGGGCCGAATTCTGCGTAACAACAACCCCCGCTGCCTGTCCGCGCAGCATCTCAGCCACGCTCGAAGTAGGAATAGCATTCATATCATCGGCCTTCACCGATACTACCGACCCTGTAAGATCGCTTTTACGCTGGGTACCGTATCCAACCACCACCAATTCCTCCAACTGGCGGGTATCTTCCCGGAGCTTAACATTAATTGTCTGTTGGTTTCCAACTGTAATATTTTCGGTGACATGCCCAACATAGCTAAACACCAGAATAGAACGGGCCGACTCAGCTTCAATCGAATACTTTCCATCAAAATTGGTTACTGTTCCCTGATTTGTCCCCTGAACAAGTATACTTACTCCAATCATTGGTTCCCCAAACTGGTCGGTAACCGTACCCGTAATCGTGCGTCGCTGTGCTCCGGCTGTGGTAAGTACAACTAAAAAAGATAAAATGAGAGTGCATTTCAACAGCACTCCATGGAAAAACTTTTTCTCAGTGTTCTTCATTTTATTGATTTGAATTTTTTGTAGTATTAGTGAGAGCAAAAATAGACTAATTAAATTCAGCATTGTAAAACAAGAATTCAATTAAATGGTAAATACGTACAATGTATTAAGCCGGATTAATCAGTTTACGCAACAAAGTTATTTCTTACCACATTGAAGTCATACCAAACAAATACAAATAAATAAGAAGTACATTCATTAAATCTTGTGCATCTTTTGAATTATCCATCACTACCAAAAAATGATAGAAAATTTATCCGGATTTCGCCTTCAAATAAAAAAATAGTACATTTCACAAGCGTTTCAATCATTTTTAGTAATCTTTTCATTAAACTTGCACTGCCAATCGACGAACACTCTATCATGCTGAAAATTAAACTACTTGCGTTATGCCTGTTATTCACAGTATTCCTTTTCTCAAATGGAATTCATAATTCGTATTTTGAACACCTCAGTGTAAAACAAGGGCTTTCGCACTACTCTGTTAATTCGCTGAATCAGGATGAAAATGGCATGGTGTGGATTGGCACCCGCGACGGACTTAACCGCTACGATGGAAATGAAATTACAGTTTTCAAACAAATTCCGGGCGATTCCACAGCTCTTTTCGGGAATAATATCCGATCGGTATGTGGCGATAAGAATGGCCATTTGTTCATGCTTTGCAAATCGGGGCTTGTCGTTTTTGATCTGAAAAAAGAGATTTTTAAAACCATCCGCAGGCAGGATGTCAGCACCCTGGCATATGGCAGAGAAAACCTGTGGTTTACTTCCTCCGATACTATCTATGCATACCAACCTTCAGTAGCGGGCGGACTGCGAACTCATCTTTTAATGCCCGAAAAATCATCACGCGCCAGTTCTATCCTCGAAACCAGTGACCGGATGTTGTATATTGCCACCTCTACCCACGGGATACTGGTATACGACAAAAACGGTAAGAATGTAAAACGATGGCCTGTTAACGATGTAATCTGTCTGTACGAAGACAGCAAAAAAAATGTTTGGATTTGCACACG